>JADJGZ010000058.1 GCA_016707785.1 Bacteroidales bacterium
ATCAAACATCAAACATCAAACATCAGACATCAAATATAAGACATTAAACATCAGACATCAAACATCCGACATCAAACATGAGACATTAAATATGATAACCTCGAGTCACATTGATCAAATGCCTCATAATTCCAGCATTCTGAGCGGGATACTCTGCACCGTATTTGCGGACAAGAATATTTACTACATGAGTAGCCGGAGGAAATCCGTAATCGGAACATGATCAAATCCAATAATATCATTATGCGCAAGGCGTTTGCAATCAAAGGGATCCAGGCTGCGAATTAGAAGTGACAAATTTATGATGAGGGGAATGGTGAGAACAATGGAGACATGCATAAGGTTTCCCACCATTTAACATAAATTCCATAGAGATAACTGGATCCTGGAAATTTCTCACTCTGGATCGGGCTGCTTTGTTTAAACACTGCTGAAGTACCACCAAGAGTACTTACCATGTGCGGGATTTAGAGTGTATTCATTGGTGGATTGGAGCATTTAGAATATTTTAGTAATTGTCAGAACTTCAGATGCAAATGATGGTGTCAATTACTCACCTAAATACACTCACATTGGAGATATCAAAGATAATCAATATATCTATGTAGAATCAAATCAGTTACATTAGGATGATAACGAAATATTGGTATATATCTTCTTGAACCACTGATCATTTGTATTTGATAAAGTGTTTTTCTCACTCTTTGACTTACATGGAGGCCATGTAGTCTTTTCAGAAGCAGTTAAAGTGGGACCTTCTTCATTTGCCGCACTTTTGGAGAATACTCTTTTTGTTGTCGGTGTAAAATAGATTCACCTTCTCCCGATCATGGATGACGGGCCAAACCCGGTACGCTAACCGGATCTCGCTGCATGCGGGAAGTAAACCCAGACACAAGCTGGAATTGATCCCCTATCAGGATCGTAATCGCGATATAAATAAAGTTTCCGAACTGGCATTTTGCAAAGGCCATAAAGCCTCTCTTTGTTGTGGGTGAAAGGATTCGAACATTCTCCCGTCATGGATGACGGGACAAAACCAGGTGGGACCGGACTGCGCCACCCCGAACAGTTTTTGCTTGGTCTTTTGGCGGGAAGGGGGATTACTTTCGACCCTGTGAATTTCGTGAGGGCTGACCCCGGTGCCGAACATTGGAATTTAGTCCGTATTTAATCGGGATTGGTTTAAGGTCGCAACAAATTTTTCTTAATTTTTTCCGAAATGGCATAAAAAAAGAGAGACTGGAGTCTCTCTCTGTTTGTCGGGGTGAAAGGATTCGAACATTCTCCAGTCATGGATGACGGGACCAAACCAGGTGCGCCAACCGGACGCGCTACACCCCGAACTACGACCCTTGGTCTTTGGCCGGGGGGTTTCTCCCTCCCCCGGGGAGTTTCTAGGGCTTGCGCGGCTTGAGACCCCCGGTACCTGCAATTGTTTGTGATTTATTCGGGATGATGTTAATCCACCATGTAATCAAAATTTTTTTGCCGAAATGGTACAAAAAAAGAGGACCCAAAAAGCTCTCTCTGTTGTCGGGGTGAAAGGATTCGAACCTTCTCCAGTCATGGATGACGGGACCAAACCAGGTGCGCTAACCGGATCCCGCTGCTTGCGGGGCTACACCCCGAACTATATTTTGACCTGTTGGTCTTTTGGCGGAGAAGGGGGGATTACTCATTCACGCTGTGAATTTCGTGAGGGCTGCGCCGTTCGAACCCCCCGGTACCGTTACCAGTACGACAGTTTAGTCCCGTCACTTAAGTCGGGATTGGTTTCAGCCACTCACCCACCAATTTTCATTTTAAGATTTTTTGCGGAAAGGGCATAAAAAAGAGAGACTGAAAGCCTCTCTCTGTTGTCGGGGTGAAAGGATTCGAACATTCTCCCGTCATGGATGACGGGACCAAACCAGGTGCGCTAACCGGATCCCGCTGCTTGCGGGGCTACACCCCGAACTATATTTTTGACCTATTGGTCTTTTGGCGGAGAAGGGGGATTGTCTTCCGCTGTAATTTCGTGAGGCTGCGCCGTTCGAACCCCCGGTACCGTTCCAGTACGACAGTTTAGTCCCGTCACTTGTGATCGGGATTGGTTTCAGCCACTCACCCACCAATTTTCATCTTTAAGATTTTTTTGCGAAAAGGCATAAAAAAAGAGAGGCTGAAAAGCCTCTCTCTGCTGTCGGGGTGAAAGGATTCGAACCTTCGACCCCCTGGTCCCAAACCAGGTGCGCTAACCGGACTGCGCTACACCCCGAACTATATTTTTGACCTATTGGTCTTTTGGCGGAGAAGGGGGGATTCGAACCCCCGGTACCGTTTCCAGTACGACAGTTTAGCAAACTGTTGGTTTCAGCCACTCACCTCTCCAATGGAAAATCGCTTTATTTTTTTATTTATTCTACCGTTACCAGTAGGACAATTTAGTCCTCACTTGCGACGGGATTGGTTTCAGCCACTCACCCACCTCTCCAATAGATATATCGCTTTCTTTTTTTATTTTATTCTTCCGTTACCAGTTGGACTGTTTAGTCCCGTCACTTGCGACGGGATTGGTTTCAGCCACTCACCCACCTCTCCTGATGGACAATTGCTGATTATGTTGATTTTTGCAAATCGGACTGCAAATTTACACTTAATTGTATACTCTGCAAATTTTTTATTGAGTTTGATATTAAAACATTCATCACATCTAAATCACAGGTAAATAGCGAATTAGACTAAAAATCTACAAAAAAGGTCTAAAAATGAACCCGGTTTTATTTCAAACAATCAGTTTTTTAGTCGTAGATTCGTTCAGAATAATGTTGAAATCACATGCAACCTTTTATCTTGTGGCATATCCTTTGATAAATATCGGTTCCAAAATAAAAACCATTTATATGAAAAAGATTGTTTTTCTTATTGCAATGATCACTGCTGCTTATGTCAGCAATGCACAAACCCAACCTTCTTCCTCATCAGAAACTTACAGGAACATTTACAAGGTGTCAGCTTCCATGTTCACAAGAAATACCTTTCAAATGGGGTTTGAACATTTTTCACACCCACAACAAGTTTACTAATCAATGCCGGCATGAACTTCAAGGACTCAGATAATGAAAGATTCTGGGGTTTTGGTGCAGAAGCGCAATTAAAATTCAATGTTTATACCCAAATCAATCCAAACAATAGTCATCGATTATATTTTGCCCCTTATATCATGAATAATTATGAAGAGGTAGAAAGAACTTACTGGAACAATATGGGCTATGATGAATGGAAAACAGATTCATTTGATGCTGTTGGAACAGGCGTAGTATTTGGCTGGTCATATTCTTTTGCGAATCGGATCAACCTGGATATTTATACCGGAGGCGGTATCAGAAAGGCGTTTGATGCTGAGAATGAGTATTATAATGGCATCTGGGATTACAGTTACAGCGGAATTGCTCCACGCTTAGGCATTGATGTTGGATTCTGGTTCTGATCACCCCTATTCGTTTTTATAGCCTGAATTGAAAATAGCAAATCGCATTGAAAATGCTCACAGCTTTCGATGGACTTCGAAGCATTGTTGAGCAGATCCCATTCAATCTTCGAATAAACAGATCAATATAAAGCATAAGAGCCGGGTTTGTGCCCGGCTCTTATTAGTTTATAATTAGTGTATTCAGTTTTTGTAGTAAATGGTAAGCGTTTCACTTAGTCATGGTCAATGTACACGAGTAAACTCCAAAGCGTTCATTCTGTAATGGTCCAATATAGGCCATTCCATGGGTTTCGAATTATTAACTAATTCAGGAGATCTTGGAACGATATACCGGCATATTTCCAGATTGAGTGGCAATTTGCTGGTCAATCTTTTCGAAATAGTCAGTCAGGGTATTGAGTAATTGTTCCCTACGGATGGGTTTAGCCAGGTATCCTGCACATCCTGCAGCATAACAAGCTTTCACATCATCAGGTAAAACAAATGCCGTTTGTGCAATAACAGGGAGGTCGGGACGTAGTTTCACAATTTCACGGGTGGCATCATAACCATTCATGATAGGCATATGAATGTCCATCAGTGCGATATCAATGCTAGGATTGACTTTCACCATTTCAATGGCTTCACGTCCGTTTTGTGCCCAAAGAACCCTTGCTCCGGTACGGCGGAGTACGGCCTCTATGTAAAGAAAGCTGAAATCAATATCCTCAGCGATCAGGATTGTGCGTCCCTTCCAATCATAAGGGAAAGCGGTTTCATTTGAATTCACGTTGCTCATTTCAGTTTGTTTTGGAGTTGAGTATGGTATAGTAAAGTAAAAGACTGTTCCATGTCCGGCTTCGGATTCTACCCAGATATTACCTCCGAGTAATTCTACCAGGGCTTTACTGATGGCTAATCCAAGTCCGAAACCATTTTGATTTGGTGTATCCGGTCTTGTTACCTGCCGGTAACGGTCAAAAATATAAGGTAAGTTTTCTTCGGCCATTCCTATTCCGGTATCTTTCACCCAGAATACTGCCCGATCCCCCCAGCGTTCCAGTGCAATCTCTACTTTACCCTTATTGGTAAATTTTAGCGCATTGGTGATAAGGTTAACCAAAACCTGGCGGACGCGGAAAGGATCACTGATTAAACATGCATCTGCGACTTCATCACTGGCCATCCATTTCAAGGATAATCCTTTATGGGTAACCATTGGATCCCTTGCAAATTGAAGCTGAAGTTCCCGGATCAGTTCTGCAGGATAGAATTCCTTTTCCTGAATTTTCATTTTTCCTGCCTCCAGCTTTGAGATATCAATGATATCTGTAAGAATAGAGAGCAAGGCAATCCCATTATTTTTGATAATATCAATATAACGCTCCCTTTCATGGGTGGTAAGGTCCGGATCAGCCAGTAATTCGGAAAATCCAAGGATACCATTAAGTGGAGAACGTATCTCATGTGACATATTAGCCAGGAATGCAGTCTTATTAAGGTTTGCATTTGTAGCCTCATCACACTTCAATTCAAGAGCTTGTGTTTTTTGTTTTTGATCTGTTACTTCATAAGCAATTCCAACATGATGAATCACCTGTCCTTTAGCATCAAGATTTGGAGTAAGTTTCACCCGGAACCACCGTTCTTCGTCACCATCCATCACCTTCATTTCTTCATCAAACTGATGGGTAACCTGGTAAAGGGCAAAAGATGCCAGCATATTGGCACGGTTGGATTTATCCAGGGCTTTGAACATAAAGTATGGCCGATTCATCAGAATTCCTAACGGCATCCTGACCAACTGCCTGCTATTCGGACTGATATAAATCATTCCTTTTTCATCCCACATCCAGAAAAAGGTGTTAGTCTTATTGAATGAATCAACAAACCAATCAGTTACAGATAACTGGCTGACTTGATTCACATCCTTTTCCCTGGCATAGAAGAGGCAAATATCATTTGGATTTGCACTGGAATTCTTATTCCCGGCAATATACACTTCAATCTCCCTCCCATTTTCACAGGTAAAGCCTATTCCTAGTATACCCGGGGCTTCATTCTGAGGGGTACGAATCAATGACGCATATTTAAGAATATCCTGGGGGACAATGAATTCAACAAAATCTTTTCCAATAATATCTACTGCTGAATAACCAGTAATCTGGCAAAACTCTTTATTGATGAACATGATCTTTCCATCGGCGACCATAATCATTCCCTTATTCCCGGCATTTAAACTTGAAGTTCTTGACTGTGGAGTCTTTGAAGAAGGAGTATTTTCAACAGGATCGCCAGTCATCAGATCAAAATTGTCGGAAAACAGAAATGAACCAGGAGAAGTAATCCGGGAAAAAGCAAACCAGCTGGAAGCAAAAATGGGTTGGACCGAAAGGCCAAGTATAAGGGTAAGAAAAAGAAGGAACCAATTAAAGAAACTGTGGGTTCGATTAAAGGAGAATAAGAGATCTGTAGCAAAACCAAGAATCGGGAGCCCTGCCTGAAGTGGGCTGTTTTGCATGCTGTAAACCAGAAAGATAACAAGTCCGGTTAGCATGTAAAAACCCAAAGGGGCTAGAATGAGTTTCTTGTAGTTGAGTACCAGATGATGAGTTTTGTACACAGTGAGTAGTATTTTTGAGTACACGAGTTGTATAATCTCCTAACATCTATTTATTGATCTTTCATAAAAAAGTAATATACTCAAATAGAAAACCTATTAAAAAAAGTTTTTATTTAATAATAAATAGCATTTTGTACTTTTGCAGCCCAGAAAAAAACTGTGGCCTTTTATGAGTACTACAGTTTTCTTTCTTCTGGCCTCGTAGCTCAGTGGATAGAGCAGCAGCCTTCTAAGCTGCGGGTCGAAGGTTCGAGTCCTTCCGGGGTCACATGATCCTTTATTTAAAGAGGCTGTCTCAAAAGGACAGCCTCTTTTATATGTACATTCAGGATAAAACGAAGTTACTCCTATCGGTAAAACTCATTCTAATCAGTTGATATCAGTTGACGGATTGCTAACCTGTCAAGCATGATTTTACAAAATAAATTCCAGGTAATTATCTTTATTGATATTCAGATAATTTGAGCCATACTCACTGCTCCAACTTAGAGGGATCCTTGTTTTCGACTTGCCGGATTTGATCTCGTAGGCAAAATACTCTCCCTTGAACTCTTCCACGTAGTCAATTTCGGTTCCGGAATAGGTTCGCCAAAAATAGCAATTGACATTCATCTTATTATAAAAAAGGTATTTTCTACGTTCAGCAATGATAAAGTTTTCCCATAAAGCGCCGGAATCGTTCCTATCGTTTAGATACTTCATGTTGTCAATCAATATATTACGAATACCCGTATCATAAAAATAGTATTTCTGTGATTTGCTTATCTCTTTTCTAGGGTTATGGCTGAATGCCGGGAGTTTGAATATCACAAAAGATTGTTCCAGCAGAAAAAGATACCTTTCTACTGTTTCACGATTCAACCCTAGTTTAATGCCGAGTTCATGGAGCGAAACCTGCGATCCCACCTGATAAGCGAGCAATTTCAATAAATCCCTGATCTTCAGCGGGTATTTAATCATTTCCAATTCCAGGATATCTTTATATATAAGAGAAGATGATATGTCACGGAGGTAGTCTTCTTTTTCAGCATGGTTCACGTTGTTAGCCACTTCAGGATAAGAACCGAAAATCAACCGTTCTTCAAGCTGGTAATTTAACTCGAAGTTATTATTGGTTTTTGCAAGTTCCTGCATGGAAAGTGGCAGTAAGGTGTATATCTTTTTTCGTCCAGCCAGTGATTCAGAAACACGACCGGAAAGCAAAAAGGAGGAGGATCCTGTAATTAGGATTTTTAGCTCAGGCAACTCGTCATGAAGAATTTTAAGGTTTATCCCTATTTCCGGAATCCGTTGTCCTTCATCAATAAACAACAATTCATACCCTGCCACAAGTGACTTGAGTTTACCCAAATCCCTACTTGAAAGAACTTCAATATATTTTGATTGATCTGCATTGATCATGAGGGTTTTAAGTCCTATCTCCTGAATAATATGCCTTGAAAGTGTCGTTTTTCCTGCTTGACGCGGGCCATAAAGCAGGATGACCTTTTTAAGTTGTTCTAGATCAGAGATGATTTGTGTTTTTAACAAACGATCGATGTGCATGTTGGATGTATTAACCTTGCAAATATATTAAATTTTATGGTTGAACGTAAATATTAAGGTTAAAATTTATGGTAGAAAGAAAATTTTAACAGTTGCATGAGCTAAAAAAACTCATTGTTATTCCATTCACCACCGATTGACGTTGATTATCTCTTAAGATTTAATTATTCCGCAAACATTCTAAGCATGAGTAATCTTAAGATGAACTGGACAACAATAAAAACTATGAAACATTAACTATATATTTTCCTTCCACAAAATATTTAGTGATTTACTCTATGAACATTTCTGATCTATTTCTGTTTACAATCTCCTACGTCACAAAATAACTCCCAGTTATACTAAGATTGCTGACTACCCTGGTTTTTCTATTAAGCCAGATATTAAATTTCTTTCTCCACAGGTTACTTTGAAGTGCTTGATGATTTATTCTAAAAACATTGAAGTTTAATCAAGCATTTATACACCTGCATATATATTTTGAATACCTGGTTGCATCAATCATACTGTGTAATAATTAGTAATCATTTAACTGGAATTATATGAAATCAGCTCTACTCCTATTGGTTGGGATTATTTTCCTTTTCACCAACAATTCCATTGCAATTTCATCAAAAACTCATGAAAGTAATCGATCCAAAACGGACCATTTACGACACACGAATCAAGAGGACTATAGCTTTTCCTACTTTTTGACGGTTTCTGATTTTCATGCCCCATTCAAATATTCAACTTCCAAAGGCTTTGATTCAGGAGATGATTCAAACTATGAGAATCCATTTTCAATCTCAAACTGGAGTTTACCTTCCGGTGCATGTTGTCCTGAGTTCATTCTTAAGGATGCAGTGCAAATTTGTCCACCTGACGGAGCTTGTGCTCCCCGTGGTACAGCTGATCCAGGGGGACTTTCGCATCCATTGGCAGCCTGTAAAAACTCATTTCACACCTATACAGTTTTTCCAAATGATCCGGCCTATACCTATACCTGGACAATTACCGGTGGCACACCCACCAGCCCCTCCGGTAATCCGGTAACAATATTATGGGGGAATGGCACCACCGGAACAATCAAAGTGGTAATCAGTAACATTGGAAGTGGTGGTACCTGCCTGGATTCAATCACAAGGCAGGTTTGCCTGATCGATGGCCCGGAAGCAGATTTCACGATGTTGAATGATACAGTTTGTGCAGGAACTCCTGTTCAATTTACCAACACATCAGTTGGTGGAAGTGTCTTCATCTGGAATTTCGGAGATGGATCAACCTCGAACCTTGCAACACCACCAGCGCATACCTATATCAACAGCGGCACCTATACCATCACACTTATCGTTCAGGATATGGGATCGGGGCAATCAGGCGGAACTGCTGGCGGCCAGGAAAAAGTAGCCTGCGGATGCCGGGATACTATAACAAAAACAATTGAGGTACTCCCGGGAACCGGGCCTGTAATTGATTATGATTGCTGCTTCGGTACCGTTTGTCCCGGCGACACTTCGTCTTTTTGCACTCCTATGGTATGTGGAACCTACAGTTGGAGTGTAACCGGCGGAACAATCATATCCGGTCTGAATACAAACTGCATAAAAGTGAAATGGAATTCCATTTATAGCGGCCCTACAACTGTTACACTTCAAAGTTGCCCAAACTCAGGATGCCCCGGTTCAACAACCCTCGATGTCCCTGTGTTATACCCGAACCTTCCTATCAATGGCCCCAATACGGTTTGTGTTGGTTCTTCAGGTAGTTTTTCCCTGCCATGGCTTCCGGGGACCTATTATAACTGGTCAGTTTCAGGAGCCGGTATGTACTTTTTTAACCAGGTGGATAAGAATTCTACCCTGGTGAATATCACCTTTAATACGGCAGGCCCGTTCTGGGTAAAATGTGAATATAATAACCCTTTGTCAGGTTGCAGCGGGGTTGATTCCGTCCTTGTTAATGTACTCCCGATCCTCAGTATCACCGGTGATGAAAAAGTATGTGAAAATACAGTCCCGAATTATTCAGTTCCCACTCCTGCCAATTGGTTCGTTACGCCTGCCGGTCCGACAATTTTCGGTAATGGCAGTCCAACAGTAGGCATACTCTGGGCTCCCCCGGGCAACTATACATTGATGGCTGTATCGCAGATACCCGGCCTTTATTGCAACGATACTGCGTACATGAAGGTGCAGGTGATTGCCAAACCTATTCTTGGGCCCATTACAGGTATTGCGAATGCATGTGCCAATTCAAAAGCGACTTTCGCCGTCACTTCCAATTTGAGTGGCAGTCCTTTTGTCTGGACCGTAACACCAGGAAATATTCCTTCTTATATGGGAGCGGACAACGACTCTATTGTTGCCGACCTGCAAGGAAGCGGCCCCTGGACGATCACAGTGCTGCAAAATCAGGAAATAAAACCTGGAGTATTCTGTCCTTCACTTACACAGACATTAACAGTAAACCCCTATCCTGTGCCAGTGCCTGTTGGCCCTGCAACAGTTTGCATGGATGATATTGTAAACTATACTGTAACCGGAACCCCTCCACCGGGAGGATACCAGTGGACCATCATCCCAGCTGCTCAGGGTACTATTCTGAGTGGACAGGGAACGGGGTCCATAATGGTTCAGTGGCATGGACCTGCCAATCCTTCAGTTATTTTAAAAATGACCAATTGCTCCGGATTCAGCACCCTTCCAATAGTTGTAAACGGGCCACCTACCCCGGTAGCAACCTATTCGCAGGTGCCGGTATTTTGCCAGGGAGCAGCTGTAACCCTGAATTTATCAACCGGAACTGGGGTTGGGTATTCCTACCAATGGTATTTCAACGGCAGTCCCGTTCCACCAGGAACTAATCCTATCCTGCCAGTGAATATTGCCACACTTCCACTCGGAACACACCAGTATTATGTTGTAGTTACCCTTAATGGCTGCTCTGCAAGATCCAACATCATCAATGTGATTATTGAAGATTGCAGTCCTGGTGGTTCCGGATCGCCTCCTCCCGGATGCACTTGTGATGCCATTCCTTTCTTCAGGCCTTATGTGGTATGTGGAACTATCTCATTACTGAATTATTCTTCCGTGGTTCCTCCCAATACCATGACCTATTTATGGACAGTTTCGGGTCCGGGGACCGGAACATTTACTCCTTCCAATACTGATCCAAATCCTTCCTTATCAGTGGATGCATCAGGATTATACACTATTTCACTCACAGTAACTTCATCCACAGGATGTTCTTGTACATATTCAACCATAGTGAACGTATTCCTGCCTGTTGCCTCCATTACGGTTACAAGCCCGGTTTGTCAGAATTCCCCTGCATTTTTCTCAGCAAGTCCTAACAACCCTGCTTACAACTATTTCTGGAGTTTCGGCGACTCTTATACTTCAAATCTTGCCAATACTCAGCATGCCTATTCATCTGCCAGTCCACCTTATTTTTATGTAAACCTCACCATCCAGAATGAATATGGATGCATCGCTACAGGGTTAGACTCCGTTTGGGTGAACCCAAAGCCTGTGTGTACAATCAGCGCACCTGACACAGCTTTTTGTCCCGGTAGTTTTGTACCTCTCACTGCATGTGGTGGCATGACTTCCTATCAATGGTATAAAAATGGAACTGCTATTTCAGGAGCTACATCCCAAACCCACAATGCCAACCAGTATGGAGAATACCAGGTTGAAATGACCAATACATTTGGATGTACCGGCAAATCAAATAAGATGTTTATCTATATCAGGCAACAGCCCAAAGCAAAGATTACCGGAAACAGGTACATCTGTGCATATCCCGGCAATACCGAATATGTAAACCTTTCTACAATCTATGATCCGGCATACATCTATTCCTGGAGCAGTATACCAGGCGGAGCAGTATTCACCCCTTCGAATACAAACAGTACATCGGCAATGCTCACTGTTCCTGCTGTATTGCCTGCTATATATGAGTTTATTGTGAATGTGACCGATACAGTAACAGGATGTACGAACAGTGATACAATCTGTGTCTCATTCTATGAAAAGCCGCCACTTACTGTGACGAATTTTGATATTTGCGAGGGGAATACCATGCTGCTAACCCCCACTCCCAACAATACTTCATTATATAACTACCAGTGGAATAACGGGGCCTCCACACCTGTTATCACAGCTGTGAATCCCGGAAGTTATATACTGACCATTACAGATAAGAACAATGGATGTTCTACCTCAGCCTTTGCAGGCACAATACATGCACTGCCTGATTTAAGCTTGTTCCCACTGGGTTGTGACTCAATCTGCGATACGGATACGCTTTTCATGTATATACCTCTTCCCCTGAACTGGTTACCTCCTTTTAATAACTATCCTTCAGCTTATCCAACCATAACCTGGTACGATAATGGAAATTACGGCCTTCCAGTGGGTTATGGACAATCTTTCCCATTTGTTACTAATGTGCTTGGAAACCACCAATTATCTGTGGTAGTGTCTGATGCTTATGGATGCCAGGATACTGCCGGAGTTTTCTGCCTGAATGTCAGAAACTGTCCGCCATTCTATGGAATTGATTTTGGTGACGTACCGGATGATGATGTATTGCCTGGAGATTTCCCTACCTTACTGATAAGTAACGGAGCACGGCATTTTATTGCCCCAGGAGTATATCTGGGTTCTCAGGTTGATGCCGAAACCAATGGACAGCCCAGTTTTATGGCTGTTTGTGATGATAACGACTGCTTCTTTATATCTTCAGGCGATGATGAGGATGGAGTAACGATTCCTCCTTCCCTGGTTCAGGGGAGTACAGTCAGCCTTACCGTAAATGCTTCAGTAAGTGGTTACCTCGATGCCTGGGTGGATTTCAATCAAAACAGCGATTGGTCGGATGCGGGGGATCATGTATTCATTAACCAGCCGCTCAGTGCAGGCTCGAACATTGTTTCCCTCTCAATTCCCATCACTGCCAATACCGGCATTTCTTACTCACGTTTCAGGTTCAGGACTGCGAATAATGTCATCACCTTCAGTGGTTCCGAAGCCGATGGTGAAGTAGAAGATTATGCGCTTCACATTGATCCGGTATCAACAGGTGAACTTGATTTTGGAGATGCTCCTGATGACCCAACAAATACTGCCGACTATCCCACTCTTCTATTAAGTAATGGAGCCAGGCATAATGTGATTGCCGGTGTTTACTTAGGAACACTTATCGACCTGGAAGGTGATGGGCAGCCCACTCTTACGGCAAATGGAGATGATGTTTCGTCGAGTGATGACGAGGATGGAATTACTATCCCAGCTGTGATCATGCAGGGTTCAACAGTAAATATTACGGTTACGGCTTCTGTAAATGGCTACCTGGATGCCTGGATGGATTTCAATATAGATGGCGACTGGGCTGATGCCGGTGAACAATTCCTGGTTAACCAGGCCATACTTTCAGGTCCAAATGTGCTTTCTCTGTCAGTACCACTTGCTTCTATGTCAGGTCCTTCCTTTACCAGGTTCAGGTTCCATACAGCCAATGGATCTGTTAACTACGATGGTCTCGTTGCAGATGGAGAAGTGGAAGATTACGCTGTATATATTGAACCCGTTCCGGGAGAATTCGATTTCGGAGACGTTCCGGATGATGACCTGATTGCGGCTGATTTCCCTACCCTATTAATAAGTAATGGAGCCAGGCACCAGATCGTTTCAGGAGTATTCCTTGGCACACAGGTTGACCCGGAGAGTAATGGACAACCCAGCTTCGGGGCGGTTTGTGATGACAATGACTGCTTCTTCCCTTCTGCCGGCGATGATGAAGATGGTGTTTCATTACCATCGACAATCAACGCAGGCACCACGGTAACTGTGACAGTAAATGCTTCAACCACCGGATTCCTTGATGCATGGATGGATTTCAACCTCGATAGTGACTGGTCAACAGCTGGGGAGCATATTTTTGTGAATCAGCCGCTTACGGCAGGTTCAAACACTCTCACTTTCAGTGTTCCATCAACAGCGCTTACAGGTTCAGCCTATTCACGTTTCAGATTCAGGACATCATCAGCTCCTGTTAATTTCTTTGGACTTGTTGCTGATGGTGAGGTAGAAGATTATGCATCGTCCCAAAAAGCAATACCAACACAGGAAGATCTTGACTTTGGGGATGTACCTGATAACCCTGGCAATCCGTCGGATTTCCCAACACTTTTAGCCAGCAATGGAGCCAGGCATACTGTTGTGGCAGGTATTTATATGGGATTACTTATTGATACTGAAACCAATGGCCAGCCCAATTTAACAGCAACAGGTGATGATGCTGCAGGAACTGATGATGAAGACGGGGTAAATATACCCTCAAATATTACCATTGGAACGACTGTAAATATTTCTGTTGTGGCTTCTGTGAGCGGTTTCCTTGATGCATGGGTCGATTATAACGGCAATGGTATTTGGGGAGCCGGTATTGAACATATATTTACCAGCCAGCCTCTTTCTGCCGGTTCAAATTCCCTCAGTTTCACAGTTCCGGGGGCTACAACTCCGGGGCAATCCTATGCAAGGTTCCGCTTCAGGACCACTGCTGCCCCGATAAGCTTTAATGGGCTTGTTGCTGATGGTGAGGTGGAAGATTATGCTGTTCATTTCGATCCTCAGTCAGAAGAGAACATTGATTTTGGCGATGCACCCGATAATCCGCAGTCAAGCACCGATTATCCAACCTTACTTACGAGTAATGGCGCCAGTCATATGATTTCACCCACGGTTTACATGGGAGTTTTAATTGATTCTGAACTTGACGGTCAGCCCAATATTGCTTCTACCGGTGATGATTCAAACGGAGTTGATGATGAAGATGGGGTAAGTATTCCGGCTGTTGTTGTTCTGGGTTCCACGGTTAATTTTACGGTATCAGCTTCGGTCAATGGTTTCCTTGACGCCTGGATTGATTTTAATATCGATGGCGACTGGGCGGATGCAGGTGAACACATCTTTACAAATACAGCACTTACTGCCGGTTCAAATGCTCTATCCTTTGCGGTTCCTGCTACTTCCACATCCGGACAATCCTACAGCCGCTTCAGGTTCAGGACTTCATCCGCATCAATTACCTATGATGGGCCGTTGAGTGACGGAGAGGTTGAAGACTATGCGACTTATCTTGAGCCTGCACCACAGGGATCACTTGATTTCGGAGATGTACCGGATAACTGGGACATCCCCAATGATTACCCGACCCTGCTGATCAGTAACGGGGCACGCCACACCATTGTTGCCAATATTTACCTGGGAACCCAGGTAGATCCGGAAACGGATGGACAACCTAGCCCTGGTGCTAATTGTGATGACAATGATTGTGTATTTGTGTCACTGGGTGATGATGAAGATGGCATCAATATGCCTCCATTTGTCCTGCAGGGAGCAACAGTAAACCTTACTGCCGTAGCTTCAGTTTCCGGTTATCTGGATGCATGGATGGATTTCAATATTGATGGAGACTGGGCAGATGCAGGTGAGCACATTTTCACCAACCAGTCGCTTTCGGCAGGTAGTAACAGCATATCCTTTGTTGTGCCGAATTCTGCAAATATGGGTCCATCATACTCCAGGTTCCGTTTCCGCACCGCCAATACTGTCATTTCATATGATGGCCTTGTTGCCGACGGAGAAGTGGAAGATTATGCAACCTATATTGAAGGAAGTCCGCAACCGGAAATTGATTTCGGTGATGCACCTGATAACCCCATTAACCCCAATGATTACCCAACCTTGCTTGCCGGAAATGGTGCACGTCACACTATCGCCAATAATACTTACCTGGGGATTTTCCTGGATGGCGAAGCTGATGGACAGCCAAATGTACCGGCTACAGGCGATAATGTGAACTTCTTCAATGATGAAGATGGAGTTACTTTCCTCTGGCCAATGTCGCCCGGGAATCCATGTAAGATTAAGGTTGTAGCCTCTGTAAACAATGCTTTCCTTAATATGTGGGTCGATTTCAACGGAAACGGGAACTGGGCAGATGCAGGAGAACATGTTTATACCGATATTAATCCTGTGGCGGGTAATAACTACTTTACCTTCATGGTTCCTGCAACTGCAGTACCGGGCCAAACCTATGCTAGATTCCGTTTCAGCAACCAGTCTGCATTAACTTATGCAGGTGCTGCTTCCGACGGAGAAGTTGAAGATTACAGGGTGAATATTCAGAAATACAACCATAAGTGGCACCAGTTACCTGATGATATACTTCCTGGATTGCCTTCAGGGCAGTCGGGTGAAGTTGCTGATGACTGGACCTGCAACGGCGGCCTGGTGACACAGTTTGACTGGTGGGGCAATTATGAATTGTCAGGCGGAGTAGAGAACAGAGGGGATGGAATCAGCCACTTTATGGTGACTGTTCATACGGATGCAGCCTGCCTGCCTGAAACTGAAGAATTCAGTTACACAGTTCCTTATAATGATCAGTTGGAGGAATCAACAGGAAGCTTCAATGGGGAGAACAGCCCGATTTATAAGTATAGCTTTATACTGCCACTCCCCTTCCACCAGATTAAAGACCACAAATACTGGTTAAGTGTGAAAGCCATCCCGAATAATCCATCCGTTGCTCCTTCATGGAGATGGCAGGAAGCCAACCGTTGGGTACAACCTATTGAATGCCCGACTTTGACCAATGATGCTGCCACAGGCTGGCAACCCGTTTTCTGGCCTGATCCGGCTCCGGGACAATATAGCGATATGGCTTTTTCTGTAATTAATTCAGAAACCAAACAGCTGAATATTAAGGTTCTGCCCGAAGGCTTGTATAATGGAAGTGGTGGATTGAATAAAGCCATGGATGAATATGGCGAACATTTCCTGGGTGAAATAGCTGACCATGTGACCATTGAACTGCATGCCAACACTGCACCATTTAATTCAGTACTGACAGTGGAAAATGTAAATCTGATGACAGATGGAACCCTCAACATTCATGGAATTCCTGAAATCTTAACCGGTGAATACTATATTGTGGTTAAACACAGGAATAGTATTGAAACCTGGAGTTCCGTTCCAATTTCCTTTGGATCTGCTATCATTGACTACGATTTCAGCACTTCTGCTTCACAGGCTTATGGTAATAATATGAGACAAATGGGTAGCAGTTTTGTAATTTATGGTGGTGATGCAACCCAGGATGGAATTGTGGATGGGTCTGATATGGCAGTAGTTGATAATTCAAGCACAGCTATCCTGATCGGTTATTTTCCTGAAGATGTAAATGGAGATGGGATCGTTGATGGAACAGATATGGCTATTGTTGACAATAATTCAACAAGTATCGTATTTGTCATTCGACCATAGATTTATTATCATACACTTATCTCCATAAAAACAGCCTGCATGAGAATGTGGGCTGTTTTTTTTTAATATTTTCCAATATTCATATAAAGATTTTAACCAATGTATTAAATTGCATATCAGATTTTCAATCCATGCGTCATTTAACTGAAAAGTGCTTGCATATCCTATCAATCAATGGTTCTACTATGACACATCCAATCGCAAATACCCGTCGCGCTCCAATTTATCTGCTGAGCTTTAGCTGCTTTTTCTTCCTTTTGATACTTACCCTGCAATCACAAGCCCAGGATACTAAAGCTAAGATCAAAAAACAATTCCCAAAATTTTCAGTTTCCGCATTACAAGATACACTCATCAGTTCAAGCGAGTACCTGGCAGAAGATGAGCCTGATTCTGCATTAGTCCTGGCTACCCTGGCATATGAAATGGGTAAATCGGAGAAAGACCTGCACCGGATGTCCCTTTCAGCAAGGCGTATTGCAGAAGCCCATTTTTACCTTAATGAATATCAGAAAGCCATCGAATACTATTACAAATCAGCGGACGCAGAATATGCTAAAGTAAAGGACTCAAATAGTTTTGTGGCTGAGCGTTTAACAGATGTGGCTTATTGCTACAATGAACTTGGTCTTTCGGAAAAGGCGCTGGGCATCAATAAGACTGCTTTGCGCATTCAGCAGAAAACAGGAAACAAATCCGAAGAGAGTGTAATCCTCAATAACTTAGGCACCAATTACTTTATGCTTGCGCAGTATGACCTGGCCATTCAATCCTATAGCAAAGTGCTGGAAATGGAAAAAGCAACCGGGGATTCTTCAGCTATTGGTATTGCCTATAATAACTTAGGAATGGTTTATGGCCGTTGGGGCAAACATGATAAAGCACTCGAGTTATACCAGAAAGCCTTGAATTATACCACTAATGAAATAAAAAGATCTATAAGGTACAGCAATATCGGCATGTGCTGGTATCATCTGGGCAGTTATGACAAAGCGCTTTCATATCTGAAACAGGCATTGGAAATTGATATCAAAAATAAACAAGCGATAAAAATAGGGATAAGAAAAAATGAAATCGCCCTTATTATGGCTGCAAAGGGAGATATTAAAGAAGCTATCAGGCTCAATGAAGAAGCCTTGCTTGTTTTTACAGAAGCAGGTATCAGGGAGTCAAAAGTCATTACCCTCATCGACCTGGGAGACCTTTACCAGAAGGTAGGAGATGATAATAAAGCCGAAGATTGTTACCTAAAAAGTGTAAACCTGGCGAAAGAACTGAAAGCTTTACAACACATTGCCAGGAATTATAAAAGCTTAAGTGAACTTACGGAGAAACGAAACGACCATAAACAAGCTTTGAAGTATTACAAGTTGTTCACTGCCGCCAGCGATTCGATATTCAACACTAAGATGCATGAGCAAATTGCCCGATATGAAATACTGTTTGAAACTGATAAAAAGGAGCAGCAAAACAAGCTCCTCATCAAAGATAATGAGTTAAAAAGGCGAAAGCAGTTCTATGCAATGGTGGTGATTATAAGTTTAGTTCTCATTATATTGCTTGTATTCATTGTCTTCCGCATCAAAACTAAAAACCTTGTTCAAAGTAAAAAACTGTTGCTCCAGGAACAGGAATTATCGCAACTGGAACTTGAAAAACGAGATACGGAAAACCGAATGCTTGAAGACAGGGTTTTTGCTGAACAGCAACTTAACCGACTGGAAAGGGAAAAGCACCAGGCAGAAATAGATCACAAGAATACCGAATTGGCCAATTCAACCCTCTGCCTGGTGAATAAAAATGAAATACTGGGAGAAATCAAAGAAAAGTTACAATCGACTCAGAAAACCGATTCACTTCATGAGGTTGTTCAGTTCATCAATGCCAATACTGATATTGACCAGGACTGGAAGAAATTCAAACTTACTTTTGAAGAAGTTCACCCCGGCTTCTTTGACAGGATGGAGCAGCAGTTTCCCCAGCTTACAGATCACGATCTCCGCTTATCATCCTATTTAAGGATCAACCTTAGTTCCAGGGAGATAGCCGGACTGATGAATGTGTCACTAGATGCCACCAACAAAGGCAGACAACGACTGCGCAAGAAACTGGAACTGGAAGCAGAGGCTGATCTGCCCTCCTTCTTCTCATCAATATAGCATCCTATCAATATATCAACTACCTGTAATTAAGATCTTTATAAAATAGTTCAAATCTGTCCTACCATTTGTCCTACTCCTTAATTTGCTGATTCACTTCACTCTCGTCTACATTTGTCCGAAATAAATTCGACATGTTAATCAGAGCTGAAATCCGATTCATACGTCCTCATTTTGAGGATGCTTTTGGCTTTTCCTGTATGAAGGCAGCGTATTCTCATTTTGTGAAAGGAAAAATGGAATATAGCATCGCCAGAGGTGTATTTATGATCGTTGAAGGCAACTCGAAAGAAGTATATAAGTTCCTGGATTGGTTGAATAAAGCTTCTACAGGGATTGAAAAGCTGGATATGAATTTACAGGAATTATCAATGCTGAATTTTAAAGAATTTGACATATACCAGGAAGGGTAGGCTGAAAATATTACAGACTGAAAATCAAAAACCAAATTTAAAGCTATGAAAACATTTACTTTCTTCTTGCTTTGCTTTTTTTTCTTTTCCTGAGCTTATATTCTCAAAATAAGCAAGATAGCAGAAATCTTCCCGAAAAAAGCAGCTATGATTACTGGAGTCGGAAAATGTCTGATTCTGCTGTAAATTATTATCAATTGAAGTCGGAGTTCAATCAATTCTGGTCAGATAAGCAGCCACAAAAAGGATCCGGATACAAACCTGTTGCCCGTTGGTTTGATGCACAACGTCCATTTATTGAACCCGATGGCTCAATCAGGTCACCTCAACTGGATCTTGAACAGGCACAACTCTTCATGACAACAAATCCATCTCAATCTATTTCTGGTCAATGGACGAGTGTTGGCCCCGACATGCCTGTGCTTGATGCTGATAACCTTTCAGGGCCTGTTGCTGGAATTGGCAGAGTTTCCGGAATAGCCTTCCATCCTGCCAATCCTAATACAATTTACGTCTGGGTTTCTTACAATAATGGCCTGCAATGGGAAAACCTCAATACAGATAATATATCAGCTTTGGGTGTATCAGCTATAGCTCTGAATCCTGAAAATCCTGACATTATTTATATTGGTACAGGAGACCGGGACAGTCAAACCCAAGAGGAATCGGGTTATATAAATCCACTGATGCTGGCCAAAACTGGTCTCCGGTGCCACTTGGAACCTATACCGATCATTACGTTGCAAAAATAATATTTCACCCGAGCCACCCGGATACTATTGTTGTAGCAAGTTCTAAAGGCATATACAGAAGCACCAATGGAGGAGCAAATTGGTCACGGAGTTTGATTGCATATTTAAAGGATATGGAAATATGTCCTGGAAGTGGTGATACGCTTTATTGTGTTGATGAGAATAAATGTTATCGTTCAGCCGATTTTGGGATTACATGGGAAACAATTCTTACTTCAAACAGTCACAGATTAGCTATAGGTGTTACAGCTGATAATCCGGATTTGCTCGCTATTATTGGCACCCGCGATTCAAAGCCCTATCGGCTTTTTAAATCTATTAACAGGGGAGAAAACTGGAGTTACAATTACCTCAACGGATTCTCTGATGGAGAAGGACAGGGTGGATACAACCTTGACATTGTGATTGACCCGCTGAATGAAAATATCATGTATGGCGGAATGATCAATATCTATAAATCAACTGACGGTGGTTTGAACTGGGTGAACCAGGAACCTGTATATGCAGATGATCAGCATGTATTTGAGATTCATCCGGTAACCCATCGATTGTTTATTGGTAATGATTCAGGTATCTGGTACAGCGATGACGGAAACAATTATGTATACTCTAGCACAGGGCTAAGGATCACTACAAGTTACCGGATGGATGTAGCCGCTCAGAATCCTGAACATATCATCATCGGCAACCAGGATGCATCAACATTTGTCACAAATGGTGGACTCTGGTACCGGTCACTTGGGGGTGATGGCATGACATGCAAATTTGACCATGCTAATCAGAATTATGTTTATGGAAGTAGCCAGAGTGGCCCCGTTTCCCGTTCCGCAAATGGAGGTACGGCTTATGCGGGATTTTCCCTGATTGCTGGAAATACAGTAAATGGAATTAATGAAACAGCACTATTTCAGACATCCTTCATGATTGACTACTTTAATCCGAATAAGATGTATTATGGTGCCAATGATGTCTGGAGAAGCAGCAATATTAAGGAACCCAATGCAGATAATGTGGTATTTGAAGAAGTATCTCATAACCTTGCAGGAGTGAATCCGGATACCCGGATTGAGTTTATTGAACAATCGAGAGGAAATGGGATGATCCTGTATGTTGCTTATGAAAATGGAAGATTGTTCAGAAGTGATAATATTGGGGCAGCTGACCCGGGTTGGACCGAACTCCCAGTACCAAATAGCTATGGAGGTGTTCGATTCGAATCACATCCTACAGATGCAAATATCGTTTACATGGTTCGGGGACATAGCGTATACAAATCAACAAACAAAGGTGATAGTTGGATCAATATCACGGGTAACCTGCCTTACCTGGGAATGATGTCAATAGCTTATATGAATGGTTCACAGGATGGTTTATATGTTGGAACCACTGCAGGGGTTTATTATAAGGATAATACCATGACCAATTGGGTAGTGTTTAAAGCTGATTTACCGCTCACGCAGGTAAGGGATCTTGTGATAAACTACTCTACCACCCCGGCGCAGATTTTTGCAGCCACCTATGGCAGGGGTGTTTGGAAGACCCAGGTGATGACTTCCTATAAACCGGATCTGATTGCAGGTACAGGGACTGTTACATCCAATGGTTCAGTGATCAATGCATCTAATTCTGTGAATTCATCAGCATCGATGGTCACGGTTGAAAATGCAACTGCAAAGTATTATTTATCTGTTGACCAAAACATTACATCTTCGGATTACCTCATAGCCACTGTAGATATACCTGAAATACCCTCAGGAAGCACCGTACAATGCCAGATCAACAACCTGGACGTGGCCGGTATTTCACCTGAAATCCCTGAAGGAAGTTATTACCTTGGGTTAATTATTGACCCTGAAAATGCAATAGTTGAAACCAATGAGACAAATAATGTTTGGCAAAGCACCTCATTAGTAACTATACCGGCAAATCCGGTTCCTCCTATCAATGTACAGGCAACTGATGGCAGTTTCACCCAGAAAGTAGTCATAACATGGCAACACCCAACAGGAGAAACCCTTTATTATGCTGTTTTCAGATCAACGCTTAATTCTACATTCTTCAGTCAGCAGATAAGTCCGGCAACATGGCTTTCAGGCACTTCATTTGAAGACTTAACAGTCCCCAGTGGGGTAAATCATTACTATTTTGTAAAAGCCTCCAGGTATCCCTCTGGTTCACATGCTTCTGAATTCAGCAGCGGTGATGCGGGTTACAGAAGCATTGCCCCGCCTGCTCCCGTGCTTGCCAGCGATGGTCAGTATGGAAATAAAATAGAGATTAAATGGCCACCTTCTGCCGGTGCCAGTCATTATCGGGTTTATAGAAATACAAGCCCTATTGTAGCTGAGAATATGTATATTAGTGGAACTACATGGATAAATGATACAATTTTCACTGACAATACTGCCACATTTGGAAATACTTACTACTACTGGGTCAGAGCAGCAAACAGTCAGCTTGGCAGTTATGCTTCCGGATTTAGTGTAGCAAATACAGGATGGCTTGGATTTGTTACAGCACCGGTTGCAATTGCTTCCGATGGAACTTCCACCACAAATATTTCAGTAAGCTGGAATACTGTTCAGAATGGTAATTATTACCAGGTTTATCGGAATACAACTGACGACCCTGAATCAGCTGTTTCAATTTCTTCCTGGCAAACAACAACAACCTATGCAGACAATACAGTAACAGCCGGAACTATCTACTATTACTGGATCAAAGCATCACAAGATGCAGCAGGGACCATCACAACAGGTTTAGGTACAGGTGATTCAGGATTCAGGAACCTTACACCTCCTACTGGAGTAGTTGCTACTGACGGTACTAGTACAGAATATGTTCAGATTACATGGAATGCTTCAACTTCAGCCAATTATTACAGGGTTTACAGAACAATCCTTAGTTTTCCCAGCAATTCACCCATCAGCAGTTGGCAAACCAGCAGGAGGTTCTATGATTATAATGCTGCACCCGGCACTGTTTATTACTACTGGATTAAAGCAGCTGCAGACACTACTATCACAATTAGCGGCTACTCAACCGAGAACTCAGGTTACAGGAAAATTGATGCTCCTGTTTTGACAGCGTCCACCGGAATATATCCTGATAAAGTGGTTCTCAACTGGAATCTTGTTTTAGGGGCTACTTATTACAAAGTAAGCCGAAGCACCATTGAAAATCCAACGGTTCTAACTGTTCTTGCAAACTGGAGTAATACATTGAATGGAACCTATGAAGATTTTACAGCCGTGCAGGGACAATCCTACAATTATTATGTTGTGGGTGCCGCAAGCAGCACTGGATTACGATCAGGAAATACGGCACAGGATATAGGATATTCAGGAAGTTGCGGGAATATGGTAGATAATCCCACTTACAGAACTGTAAATCTGCATGGAAGTACGCTCGATATTTCGCAACGTATTGTCAATGAAGGACCGTTTGACCTCAGCAATCCCGGCCAGGTAGCACTTGCCCTTGAAAACGCCAGTCCTGATGGCATACCGGAAGCCATGCTGGGATATATCAATATTCCACCCCTGGCTAATGGCGCCTTTTACAACTATAATTATTCAATTGATCTAAGTACAATCCCCGGGTTTAATCTCACTGTGGGTGAATGGCATGTAGCTGTTTATATGTCATGGGATAACAACAATTGTGACTCTGACCCTGATGATGATTATATTATTTGGGATACCCCATCTTTTGAATTCACTGATGCCATGTATGGAACATATACAATCGGAGTCGCCAACCGGGGATTTTTATGATATTCAAAAAGCTGTTGAAGCATTGCAAACTCGTGGCATATCAGATGATGTAGTATTTAACATCAAACCAGGGCAATATCTGGAACAACTCACATTTTCTTCTATCGAAGGTTGCAGTCCTACAAAAACCATCACCTTTCAGAGCGAGTCAATTACTCAGAAAGCTACAATAATTGCTCAACCTGGACCTACAAACAACTTTACCATCAAATTCAGCCAGGCCTCCAATTTCGTGTTCAGAAATCTGATTCTGACGACTACTGGTTTTTCGGATTTTGAATCCACTTACGGGAAAGTAATTGTTATTGAGAACGATTGCCATAACCTTAAATTTAGTAATAATCAAATCATTGGCTTTTCAGACCCTTCTCATTTGAGTAACGATAATGATGTTATTCATGCAAATAATATTCAATGCTCCGGAATACTTATCGATGGAAATCAAATCACCAATGGGGCATATGCAATCTACCTGACTGGCAGTTCAGTGCATCCATTCAAAATTGTGTGATTATGAGAAATACAATAACAGGCTTTAATGATGCCGGAATCTGGCTTAACTATCACAATCATCCGGTAATACTCAACAATACCATTTCCAATACAAATGTTATTCACTTTTATGTAAATGGAATAAATTTGTCAAATATCAGTAATGGTTTTAATGTGAGTAATAACAATATTCAACTGCAATCAATTGATCAGAATTTGTTTGGAATGACCATCGATAATCTCAATATGGATGGCGGTCAACCGGGAATACTCAGCAATAATATGATGGCAATGGTCTCCAACTCAGCTTTCATTTATGGTATCCAATTCTATCAACTTCATAAAACCAGGATTCTTCATAATAGTATAAACCTGGTATCTGCCAATGCTGAGTTCTCAACCGGGATGATGTTTGATTGCGAGGATTCTCCTTTTACTTTCGATAACTCACTAGTCAACAATATCATTAATAATCAGCAGGAGGATATTGCATTGTTTATCACGACAATCCAATTAATCATCATTTGTTAGGTGAGTCAGACTACAACGACTTTATCAGTTCCGGCCCCGACTTATTTCTTTACAGGATGGTTCCCATGCCTGGTCTTGATGACTGGAATGCTGAAACAGGATTTGATGAGCACTCGATTAGTGAAAACCCGGGTTTTGTTAGCAACCTGGATCTGCATGTTACCTCTGAATCATTAAACGATGCCGGAGTGCCAAGACCTGAAGTTAACACTGATATTGACGGAGAATCACGTTCATTGGTCAGGCCTGATATTGGAGCGGATGAATTTACTCCTCCCCCGCCAACCAGGACGCTCAATTTAACCCTTTTCCTTGAAGGATTGATTTCAGGTAATGGAGTCATGCGTCAGGCAATGGACAATGGAGGGCCCAGGTATAACCCTGGAATTGCTGATGAAATAAGAGTCGAGCTCAGGCAATCAGGAAACTACAATAATATGGTGTATTCTGCTTATGTTTTCTTTCTACTAATGGTCAAACCAGCATCAATATACCCGGCAACCTGAATGGCAGTTACTACATTACTGTGCGACACAGAAACAGTATAGAAACAACTACCCAGTTTCCGGTTTCATTTAGCAACACAGTGATAAACTATAACTTTAGTTCTGCTGCAGCACAGGCCTATGGATCAAATCAGAAAGCACTTTATGGGACATATGTCATTTATGGTGGCGATGTAAACCAGGACGGTATTGTTGACGGCTCAGATATGGCTGCTATCGATAATGCAAGTACTGCGGTTTTACAAGGGTATATTGCTGAAGATGTGAATGGTGATGCAATTGTTGATGGGACTGATATGGCTATGATCGATAATAATTCTACAGCAACTATTATTTCAGTACATCCGTAATTTCATTTAGCGAATCTGACAGATATCATCATTTAATCATTGGCGACATTAAATTAAATAATGATCACTACAACAAAATAGTATTATTCACAAAATCTTTATTCACTAATTACTGACCTCCCATAGTGGCTAAAACTATGGGAGGTTATTATTTACAGCTATTATCATGTATATGTAATTATGTCAGCGACTTATATATTTTATTTTTAATAAGTCTAAATATAATTTATTTATTGACAAATGTCGAAATCTGAATATGAAAATGTATCTTTGGTATATTAAATATGTTTTTTAGACCACATATTTACAAAGAACACTAGCTAAATGAAAATCAAAAATTATCCAATACTCTGGTAATCTACTTTTTATCAACACTTACCAACACCCAAAAACCTGAAAGTTAAATTCTTCAATTCTAAACAATTGTTGATACAATATTGTATCAACAACTTTTAACATTGTGCAGTCTACAATGCTGAATATTGAATACAATCAAGCTGTTACCTTCTTATTTCATTAACCAAAAACCCAAACATGAAAACAACCATTACCCTCATCTTACTATTGATGTTTATTGGTTTTTCTATGCCTTCTATGGCCCAGGCCGATCAAAATATCATCAATGAAGGTCCTCAGAATCCTACCTTGATTATTGAGGGCGTTCTCGTTTCAGAAGTACCTTCCATTGCCGAACAAATGGCCAATGGCACCTTTAAACCAGCTGAGAACATTGTTAAGGAGTTCAATCCTAAACGCTGGGGGGCAAATACCTCCGTTCCCGGCAAAGGCTTTCCGGTTGATGGTGATCCGTTGCTGGATCAGCAATCAAGGGCTCCCCAAATATCCGGAAGAGCTCCCCTCCTTTCATTTGAAGCGGCAAGTGCTACAGCTACCCCAACGGACCCTACAGGTGCAGTGGGCCCAAATCATTATGTAAATTCCTGGAATTCAGCCTTTCGAATCTGGGACAAGGCTGGCAACCCATTAACCGCAGCAGCTTCACTGAATACAATCTTTCCTGGAACTTTAGGAGACCCCATTGTAGTTTATGACCGTTATGCAGACAGGTTTCTGATCTCTGAATTCTATAATAATGGTTTCGATGTGGCTGTTAGTAAAGGACCAAATCCCGTTACCAGCGGATGGTGGGTCTATCGTTTTGCGACAAGTTCATTTCCTGATTATCCTAAATATTCTGTCTGGTCAGACGGGTACTATGTCACAGCCAACAAGGATCAGGGATCTCCCGGTACCAGCCAGGTGGTTTTGTCATGAACAGAACCAATATGCTGAGTGGTTTGCCGGCAACAATGATCGGATTTCCACTTCCCGGTATTATTAACAGTGGATTTTACAGTCCTCTGGCTTTCAATGCCAATGGCCCCACAGCTCCACCTGCCGGCAATGTACCCGTGGTTTATATGCAGGACGACAGTTGGGCAGGTGTTGCATCAGACCATCTAAAGTTATGGAACATTAATGTTAACTGGGTAACCCCGGCCAGTTCCACCATTTCAGCCGCACAGATCATTCCAACGCAACCATTTGACGGATTGTTCGATGGCGGATCTTTTTCAAACCTGCCTCAACCTCCAGGAGGAGCTGATATTGATGCATTGCAGGCAACTATCATGTATATGGCACAATACAGACGATTTCCCACTTATAATACGGCTGTATTTAACTTCGTTGTGGATTTGAATGGAGCTGATAATTATTCGGGGATACGCTGGTATGAACTCCGGCAGACAACTGATGGTGCCCCATGGACAATTTACCAGGAAGGCACCTTTTCTCCTCCCGGCGCGCCCAGTACATTCTGCGGAACTATGTGCATGGATGCCAACGGAAGCATTGGTATGTCATATACCACTGTAGGAACTTCTCAATTCCCTTCCCTGCGCTTTACCGGAAGAAGGGCTACTGACCCATTGGGAACTATGACCCTTATACCAGAGTCCTTTGCCAATGGAACACAAATTGACCCATCTTCGCGATATGGTGATTATGCTCAAATGACCATTGATCCGGCTGATGATGCAAAATTCTGGACTATCGGCGAATACTTCAATGGTGGCAGAAAAAACCAGGTAGGGGTTTTCGAAATTGTCCCTCTTTCACCGGTTGCCCAATTTATAGCATCTACTACCACTCCTATAGTTGGGCAAACTGTAACTTTCACTGACCAATCTGTCAATTCTCCCACCAGTTGGGCCTGGTCATTCAGCCCGGGGACAGTAACATTTGTCGGAGGCACCAGTGCCAGTTCCCAAAATCCGCAGGTACAGTTCAATGCATTTGGGAATTATACTGTGACACTGAATGTTAGCAATACCTATGGAAGTGATTCGGAAATCAAGAGTAACTATATTAATGTCGGTTATTGTACTCCTTCACATTCGTCAGGCACCGGAGTAGGTGATTATATTTCCCTTGTGCAGTTGGGAAGCATTAATAACAGCACAGGTGCTTCCGTGGGTCCTTACTATACCTATTATAACACTTTATCAACCGACCTGCCACGTTCTTCAACGCAAACGATTACTTTAAGTCCCGGTTCCTACAGTGGTACAAATACACTTGCAGTTTTTATTGATTTTAACAGGAACGGACTGTTTGAATCCAGTGAAAAGTTAGGAAATGTTACCTCCTTAGGAGCATTTTCAACTGCAACCATAACATTCACAGTTCCTTATAATGCACAATTAGGTAC
The DNA here is from genome assembly GCA_016707785.1 of Bacteroidales bacterium. Lineage (NCBI taxonomy): Bacteria > Pseudomonadati > Bacteroidota > Bacteroidia > Bacteroidales > Bacteroidales bacterium. The sequence continues at coordinate 28,638 of JADJGZ010000058.1, forward strand.
TACGCGAATGAGGGTCAGGGAAGACTATTCAAACTTTAGTATTGATCCTTGCGTTACTTTGCCATATGGTGAAACAGAAGACTATAATGTAAACATCCTCCCTGTTCAGTATTGTGAACCAGAATCAGGAAATGGAACGGATTATGGTGATTATATTTCCCTTGTTCAGTTAGGCACTATAAATAACAGCAGTGCCGGAGCACCAAGTCCCTACTATACCTATTACAGCAGTCTTTCTACCGATCTGACTTCAGGTTCCGACTACTCGATTACCTTAGGTGCCGGAACATTTCTCAATGGTAACTATATTGCTGCCTGGATTGATTATAACTTCAACGGTACTTTTGAAGAATCTGAAAAACTGGGCACAGTACTTTTGACCGCATCTCCAGCTACTTCAACCTTGTACTTTTCGGTACCAGGTAACTGCCTGACCGGAACAACCCGGTTAAGGGTAAGAGAGGTTTTTGCTGTTTCCAACATTGACCAATGTGCTTATGCATCTTTTGGTGAGACGGAGGACTATAATGTTAATCTCCTCCCGAAAGTATACTGTACGCCATCATACATCTCAGGATCCGGATCAGGTGATTATATTTCTTTAGTACAATTGGGTACAATTTATAATACTTCAGGCCCGGCTGCAAGCCCATATTATACTTATTACAGCGCCCTGTCAACAGATCTTACAGCAAGTACAACTTACTCTTTAACACTTAGCCCCGGAACTTATTCTTCAGGAAATCACCTTTGTGCCTGGATTGATTATAATGTGGACGGAACTTTCGAAGAATCAGAAAAACTTGGATTTATCGATCTTGCACCTTTGCCTGCAACAGGTTCTATCACTTTCACAGTGCCATCAAATGCTGTCCCCGGCACAACGCGCTTAAGAGTCAGAGAAGTCTATCAGGGAGGTTTCGGCATGGATCCTTGTGCCCAGGGATATTACGGTGAGACTGAAGACTATAATGTTAATATTATTAACCCGAATAAAGTACTTGTGCTGACTGCTCTTTTGCAAGGGCTGTATTCAGGCAGTGGCAATCTCATTAAAGCCAGTAACGGCACTGGACCGGCATTTGCAGGCGATATTTCTGATGTGATTTCAGTAGCTCTCTCTAATGCATCGGACTATTATACACTCGAACATCTTGCGATTGGAGAACAACTGAACACCAGGGGCGAAGCTGTAATTGTGATTCCGGCTTCTTTAACTGGTTCATATTATGTAACAGTCTTTCATAGAAATAGCATCCAAACAGTTAGCAGCTTCCCTATTTCATTTGCATCAAACATTGTCAATCTGAACTTTAACAATCCTTTTAAAGCATATGGCAACAATCTGGCCATGACTACCGATGGAAGGTATGCCATTTATGGAGGGGATGTTTCCCAGGATGGAATCGTCGATGGCTCCGATATGGCCGCTGTGGATAATGCCAGCACCATTGTTTTGACCGGGTATGTGATTGAAGACACCAATGGAGATGGACTCGTGGATGGATCGGATATGGCTTTAATCGATAATAATGCTACCATGGCAATTACTGCTATCATACCTTAAAAACCAAATTTTTTCAGGCTGAAACAGAATATCAGCTTTAATAGGAACATCCTGCCAGCCAACGAGTTGACAGGATGTTTCATTTTATGATTCATTCATAGTTATTATAGATAGCATCTATCCTTCAATTTTTTTCTCTATTTTTATTTAGTCTTAATATAAATTATTTTTACTGATTTGTCGGTAGTAATGATTACTCAATTATTTTTGGAACTGATTACCAGAAATATTATATCAAATTATCGTGTTCTGCTCTTAGCTATTCCCTGCCTTTTCTTACAACATACTATCTGCCCAAATTAAATTAACTATTAAGTAATCTATTGGAAATATGGAATACAAAGCTACTTTTTTTCAGAAAAACACTTTGAACACGGCAATTAGTAAAATCGTAACAGGATTATGCCTTTTACTGATGTTTGCGCTTAATTCAAAAGCACAAAATGCTACGGTGGGGACATTCAATGCATATTTGCTAACAGCCCCCACAACTCATGACTGCCCTGGAACGATCAGGTTTGAATTTGAAAATTGTGAGTGCTTGTGGACAATCGGCTGGAGTGTCGATGTATCTCCAGGGGGGCAGCCCTTCATGTTACAAAACTGTGGAGGAGTAGGTACATACGATAGGCAATATCCCCCTGGAGATTATACTATTGTTGCTACTCTTGGAGGTATTGGTTGTAGCAATATTGGCGAAGTAAAAACATTCCAAATCACTATTCCTAATGCTCCTTGTATCGCCCCGGTATTTCAAATTACCGGTACAACCATGCAAACAGGTTATGGCTGTAACAATGGCACCATATCTTTTTCAGGCTCACTTACCCAGTGTGCAAGTACTGGTATTGTATTCCAGCTTTTGGATTCAGCCAGTAATATTCTTCAGCAGGTATCCACATCAATTTATTCAAGTAATGGCTTAGCCGGAATCTTCGGAAATCTGGAGGCTGGGACCTACAAAGTAAGAGCTTATCAACCGGGTGGCTCAACTCCTTGTGAAACGATAGTATATACTGAACTGCCTGCAAATATTTCACTTGATCCTGTACAAGTGAATGGTGGAGGGGAACTTATTACAGAAACTGGAGATGGCGGCTGTCAGCGACACAAAGTGGTATGTGGTTATAGCGATGATTTTGCCCAAAAATCCTGTGTCGGCCCGGGTCCACAAACCTGGTCTGCAACTCTGCAGGGTACCACCTCGAATGGCAATGAAATTTTATTGTCGGCAGAAGAACTGTATGGACAATCTATCACATTTTTAGATGTACCGGTAGGCAATTACACTGTTAGTTGCAGCAGGGCTATTCCCGGCCCCACACAGGGCAACACCGAATCCAGCATCTCCATACCAAGTTCAGGCTGTAGTTCCACACTTACAGAAATAAGTCGTACCGTGTCATCAAAAGGGATTGGATGCGATAGTGCAGCGGTGATCGAGTTTGCATTTACATCTTCAAATTGTTATACTTCATGGTCGCTCGTTGAAGCCTATGGTCAGCTTTTAGGCACCGGTGGAATTTGGTCTGCCAATAAGGGAGAGCATATTTTTGCTTCAGTTCCGGCGACTCTTTTAACTAATACCAATTATCAATTTATAGCATCCTCAAGTGGCGATCCGCAACTGGATTGCCCTGCATCTGCTGATGTAACAGGTGTACCAACACTGGGTTGTGATGGAACGGTTACCGCAACACTTACTAAATCCATATCGACACCCGGGGCATCGGATGGTGAAGTATCTTTTAAACTTACCACATCTTCCTGTTTAGATGCGCCATGGACAGTAATTATGACACATTTGGTGAGTGGACAGCAGTATGCTGGTACAGGCCAAAACAAAAACGATACAGCAGTAGTGTCAGGGTTACCATCTGGAGCATATAATTATGGTTTTGATTACATAGGTGATTGCTCAAACCCCAATGCAGGCTCATTCTCTATGGATTGCACCCCAATTACTGTTTTCAGAGATAATGACGGTGATGGTTATGGAGATCCCAATAATGATACAATTATCTGCTCATTGGCTTATTTCCCGGGATATAGTGGAAATGGAAGCGACACCGATGATGACCTGGTAACATATGCTGACAATGATGGCGATGGTTTTGGCTTTGGCCCCCCATTGCCTTCAGGCATTCCGAACAATTCTGACTTTGATGATGATTGCGATGCCTGTTTTCCAGGCGCCCCTGAATTATGCGATGGATTCGATAATAATGGTGATGGTTTTGTAGATATGGCGCCTATGAATGGCCTTTTATTATATCTTCCTCTAAATGGAAATGCAGCCGATGCCAGTGGCAATGGATTGAACGGAACAATTAACGGAGCGGTAACTGCAGTGGCCGACAGATTGGGAAATGCCAATGGGGCCATGAGTTTCCCTGGTTCTGCTGGTAGCCATATCAGCATTGCCGACCAACCTTTGCTAAGACCTTCCAGCATCACTTTAGGGGCATGGGTGAAGATTAATAGCCAAACAAACCTAACGGGGTTCATCAATAAATCTATAAATTGCATTAATGACTCATGGCATTTTGGCAGCCAGGGAGGTAATTACTCTACCTGGGTTTCCAATTCTACAAACTGTGGTGATTTTGTACAAATGACCTCTCCTATGTCAGTTGGAACCTGGAACCATATAGTGTTTACACTTGATGATGTGGCCGATACCAGGCAAATGTATGTAAATGGAATTCTTGTTGCCACAGCAGCTTATACATCTTCAATTCCTTATGATAGCAACCCTGTATTGATAGGTGCGGCCATTGAAAATGGCTCACTCGATTTTCCTTTAAATGGGGAGTTGGATGATGTTATGATATTTGACAGGGCCATTACTGGAGCAGAAGTCAGTACATTATTTGGCAATAGCAATCCGCTTGTTTCCTTATCCACGGCTTACTTTGCTGATGCTGATGAGGATGGTTTTGGCAACCCTGCTGTATCAGAAGTAGCATGCATCCAGCCTGGTGGTTATGTTTTAAACAATACCGATTGCAATGATACTGATGAATCTGTATTTCCAGGATCCCTCACCCATCGCCCTTACCGAAGCAAACAAAACGGAAGCTGGGGTTCCAACCAAACCTGGGAATCATTTGATGGATGTGAATGGGTGTCAGTAGGTATACCTTCGGCAACTGATAGCACCATTATCATCAATCATGAAGTAACAATATCCAACGCTGAAACAATCAATGCGAATGAAGTGATTGTTGAGAATGGCCGTTTGAATGTTTATGGCAATTTGAACCTGATAGATGTGCAGGGTGAAGACCTTTCTATAGGAACCGGAGCTTTATTGTATATGGATCAGAATGGCATGCTGTCAGGCAATGGTACAGCTTTAGTGACTAGCGAGATCAGTGTACATTCTAATGCAAGGATAGCGGTACAACTTACTAACAAGGGGGTATTCAATTTCAGCCAATATTACGGAGGGTGCTGTGTTGAAGGCTATCTCGTGCTTACTGATGGTACCAGTTCAGGAACTATTTTGAATGATGGGACTATGATCATTACAGCTGGTGGCGGAGGTGTAAGAGAAATGTATATCAATGCTGGAAAATTTCATAACCGCAGCGGCGGACAGTTGCAGACAAACTTTGATAAAGTCACTTTTAATGTGAATGAATTTATTAATGACGGACTGATTATAGCCGGTACCTCTGATAATAATGCAGGCTACTGCAATATTACAGCTGCCCAAAGTGCATCACATTACGGTCAATTTTCATCTAACAACGTAAATAAGGTTTTTAATATCACCACAGGAGGCACATTTACGTATGCCGATTCGTCTAGCATTGATGGTAATATGCATTTCACCGGTGGTACACATAATATAAGTGGCCAGTATAATGCAATGCGAACCTATATCAGTGCGAATGTGAACTTCCTTCAACCAGAAGTGAATTTCAACGCAGAAGTATTACAGGATGGAGGTCTATTTGGCGGTCCTGCCATTAAAAAAATAAATAGTTCTTATTCCTGGTGGGCAGGAACATTGAGCGGAGGAAACCTGGTTATAAATAATACGACCTCAGGGCATTTAGGGGCAGGCCAAACCTCCTTAGGTACCCTGGAAACCACGCTTATCAACAACGGCACTGTAAACCTTGTAACCGGTTACGGAGGTTGTTGTGTAGAACCGGTATTTACGATGACAAATGGTATCATAGAAAACAACGGACAGTTCATTTTTGCTCAAACAGGTGGTGGAGGCGTTCATTATGAAACCTTAAGTGGCGGCACATTTAATAATAACAGCTCCGGAACCATTACAAACAACCTGATGGGGAATCCTGACGGGTCGGGTTATGATGAAATCTATCTGCGAAACACGGTATTTACCAACAACGGAACGATTATAGCCAATGGCAAATCACTGAATATCTTCCCCACCACCAACTCGGTTCTAAACGGAACGTTTACGATACCGGCTGGTGGCCAGGTTAAATTCGGTATTCCATCTACCACGACTACCCTCTCATCCAATGCCAGTATAAATGGCGCGGGCACTGTTTATTTCGTTGAAGGCAATCACCAGGTGAACAGCACCAGTTACAACCCTGGTTCTACCATAATTGGATTACCGTATTCTCCCGCCTATGTTTATTTCAACCAAAGCCATGTTGATTTAAATTATGTTAACCTTATCAGCGGCTTATTCGGAGGCCCTGCAACCAAATTATTAAAAGATGATATGTCGGTAGGAAATGGCGCAGAAATCAGTGGAGGTTTTGTTGCCAATACAGATACAAGCAATATCTCTTTTTCCAGTACCACTTTCCTGAAAACTCAATTGACCAATAATGGTAATATGAGTATTTATGCTTATTACCCGGGATGTTGTGGCGCCAGTACCTTTAATATGAATAATGGAGGTTCGTTAATTAACAACAAAAACATTTCTATGGATGCCTCAGGGGGTATCTATCATGTCGGCATTTACGACGGCAGTTTTGTAAATAATGCTACTGGTGTGATTAACAGCAGTTACCAGAATTATATTAAACCGGCTTCATTTTCCAATAGTGGAACAATCAATGTGTTGAATTCAACACTGGAATTGAATCCTTTTACTATTGGCGGTATCATCAACATAAATCCGGGTGCTGAATTAAGAGCTACCGGCATACTCACTTTCGATGGAAGCCTGATCAACAACAATGGCAATATCACCGCGCCGTTCAATTTTATTACCGATCCTGCCAAAGTATTAAAAGGTACGGGGACTTTCAGCAGCAGCATGGTATTGAACAATACTTCCACTATTGAACCCGGCTCAAGTCCGGGTATATTTACCGTAGCTGGTAACTATAGTCAAGGCGATGCGGCGTTGAATATCGAAATAGGTGGAACCAATCCCGGAACCGAATACGACAGACTGGTGATAACAGGCACTGCAACCATAAGTGGCACGCTGAATGCAACGGAGATCAACGGTTTCAATCCACAAAGCCTCACCTCCATTGACATCATTACAGCCGGAGCAGTAAGCGGTACCTTCAGCCAGGCAAACCTGCCAACAAGCTGGTCGGTACAATATGCTGCAAATAAAGTAAGCCTGGTAAAATTCTTCGAATTTGTGTATTACAGGGATGCAGATAACGACAGTTATGGGAATTTGACTGATACGATACATTCCATTTTAGCTACAGCCCCTCCGGGATATACTGTTGAATCTACTGATTGCAATGACGCGAATGCAGCGGTTAATCCTGGTGCAACAGAGATATGCGATGGGATAGATAACGATTGTGATGGGAATACAGATGTTATTTTTACCAATGGTATTGTATGTGGTATGGCTTATAGCGAAGGCCAGTCCTTTACCTTAACGGCACCTCCCGGCAAAGTATTTACTTCGGTTGATTTTGCCAGTTATGGCACACCAAATGGCACTTGTGGTAATTTTACTTTGGGCAGTTGCCACGCAACAAGCACAAAGGCTATTGTAGAGTCGCTTGTTATCGGCCAAAATAGTGTAACCTTAACACAGAATTATCAGATTTTTGGCGACCCATGCGGTGGTGTTTATAAAAGGTTTTATGTGCAGGCGAGTTATTCAGAATTCGTTTCGTTGTCACAAACCTTTTATGCTGATGTGGATGGTGATGGCTATGGTGATCCTGCTATTACACAGTTAGCATGCAGCCAACCCAATGGATATGTGTTGAATAATACTGATTGTAATGACAACAGTTCGGCTGCATACTCCGGTGCAATTGAAATCTGCGATGGTATTGATAATGATTGCGATGGTATTACAGATACAATTGCTGGTAATCCTGTTTGTCCTCAATTCATAACTTTAAACCTGAAACTCTTCCTTCAGGGATATTATACAGGAGCTAATACAATGAGGGCAAGTTTATACGATCTGGCTATCAGCACAAACCCAACTGAAACCGATTCAGTAGTGTTTAACCTTTGGTCACCCGCTAACCTGTCAAACCCGGCGCCTGATTATTCGGCAACGGCAATTGTCCATTCGAATGGTGAAGTTATTGTGCAATATCCTTCAGAAGTGATTGGCGGTTCTTTCTTTATTGCTGTGAGGCATCGGAATCATCTTGAAACCTGGAGTAAAACACCAATAACATTAACCGGAAGCACCACCTACCATTTCGATAGCCCTGTTAAAGCCTTTGGCGACAATCTATTCCAGATGCCAGACGGGCAGTATGTGTTCTATGGAGGAGATGTTTCCCAGGACGGTATAGTCGATGGTTCCGATATGGCCGCAGTTGACAATGCAAGTACCATTGTATTAACCGGATATGTAGCAGAAGACACCAATGGAGATGGACTCGTGGATGGATCGGATATGGCTTTAATAGATAATAATGCTACCATGGCAATTACTGCTATCCTTCCATAAACAATCTAATATTACCGGCTGAAATGACAAATCAGCCTTATCAGGAACATCCTGCCAGCTTTTGAGTTGGCAGGATGTTTCATTTATAATCTTTATGGTAAGAACCTGTCAAATACTTCGTTTGTTCGCCTTAGGTGCTCAGGTGTCAAAAAAAGTAAAAACTCTATCCAATACTCTGAGAATCATTCTGGATTCTGATTTCTTACTCCTGTATTATATGGGAACAAGCAATTTTAGACAGACTTTAAGCTTATAAAAAAGTAGTATCGATGTATTAGATTAGTAATCAGTGTAATATGTCAATAAAAAAGACTTTTATTTTTATTTAGTCTAATTAAACTTTATTTACATCGAAATGTCGAACTAGAGTAATCAGAATCTATCTTTGATCTATCTACTCCTATTAATTTCTTGGCATTTCTGACACAAACTTATACTGCAGGCTTTTCGATATTCCGGATAAGCTAATAAGTCAAATTATTAACCAGAAACCTAACCCAAATTCTATGAAAAAAATTTACTCTGCTGGCAGGTTGCCAGGATTTATCATTATATTCAATTTCATGCTTTTGTCATTGTACAGCATAGCTGGAATTGAAAATGAATCAGTGATCAGGGGGGAACGTCCTCCTATTGATATATTAACAGTGCCTGACGAAGCATTGGAAAAAGGTATCATAAGGATCAAATTCAACAGATCTCAGGAAATGTTCCTGGATCAGACAAGCCCTTCAGCGGGACCTGGCGGTATCATCCAGTTTGGAATTCCGGCCATTGATCAATTAAATGTTCAGTTTGGTGTTACAGCTGTGCAGAAGTCCTTCAATGCAGCCTTACAAAACACAAAATTTACTGAGCGTCACAGGCAATGGGGATTTCATCTCTGGTATGACCTCATAGTCCCACAGGGTGTTGATGTAAGAAACATGGTTTTGACCTATTCTGCTTTTACAGAAATAGCGTTTTCAGAACCTGTATATAAAAAGCATCTCATCGGTGCTGATCTGAATAATATTAGTACACCATCCAATCCATCTGGTGGAACTTCGCTGAATTATACACCCAATGATCCAAGGTACAATGAACAATGGCATTACAATAATACCGGTCAACAATCAGGCACTACAGATGCAGATATTGATTTACCTGAAGCATGGGATATCACAAGGGGAAATAACAATGTGATAGTTGCGATTATTGATCAGGGCATAGAATATACCCATCCCGACCTTGCGGCAAATATGTGGCCTGGAATTGGTTACAATTTTGTAGATAACAACTCAACCATTGTACCAGGTGATCATGGAACCCATGTTGGAGGTACAATTGCCGCGAACACTAACAATAGTGCAGGTGTATCGGGAATTGCAGGAGGAGATGGAAGTGGAAATGGTGTTAGATTGATGTCGTGCCAGGTATTTATCGGAAGTTCCGGTGGCAGTGGATTTCACACTGCTTCTATCTGGGCTGCAGATAATGGCGCATCTGTTTCTCAGAACAGCTGGGGATACAATTCTGCTGGTTTCTATGAGCAGGTGGTCTTGGATGCTATTGATTATTTCAATTCCAATGGAGGTGGTAGTGTGCTTACTGGTGGCATCACCATTTATGCAGCCGGAAATAGCAACGGTTCCGGCAATTATTACCCCGGATATTACAGTGGCACTCTGGCTGTTGCTGCTACCAATAATAATGACCAGAAATCATGGTACTCCAATTTTGGTAACTGGGTTGATATTTCAGCACCCGGAGGAGAAACCAATACAGTTGCTGCTCGTGGAGTATTGAGCTGCCTGACATCCGGCAGTTATGGTTTTTACCAGGGAACATCTATGGCATGCCCACATGTCTCTGGTGTTGCTTCACTTATTATCTCTCTTCTTCCAGGTGTTTTGACATCAGCAGAATTAAGGGATATCCTTGTGAATACTACCGATAATATTGAATTACTGAATCCTGACTATGCCAGTCTTATGGGTAGCGGAAGGCTTAATGCCTACCAGGCCCTACTTATAACACAGCAGTATATTATTCCGACAGCTGCTTTCTCTGCTTCTTCTGTAAATTCTTGTACAGGTTCTTCTGTTACTTTCACTGATCAGACCTTAGCACCAGTCACCTCCTGGTCATGGAGCTTTCCCGGTGGCTCACCATCCATTTTCTCCGGACAAACTCCACCTCCGGTTTATTATGCTGCTAACGGCCTCTACGACGTCTCCCTTACGGTTTCGGATGGAATCACTACCGACACTGAAACCAAATCGGCATATATAGAGATCAGCCCGGTAATTGCTAATTTTTCAGCTAATACAACCACTGTTATTGAAGGTGGAACTGTCATTTTTTCTGACCTGTCGGATTGCAGTCCTGAAACATGGGTATGGTCTTTCCCCGGAGGCACTCCATCCTCCTACTCAGGCCAAATTCCACCTCCGGTAGTGTACACATCTTCCGGAAATTATGATGTCAGCCTCACAGTTACGAAAGCTGGTGATACAGATACGAAGACTGCAACTTCTTACATTAAAGTAGAGCTGCCTTTCTTTAATATGACGAATGGTAGTTTTACAATTTGCAACGGGCAGTTTTTCGATTCCGGGGGATCAACAGGTTATTACGCGAACGATGAAGATTTAACAATTACTTTCTACCCCGCCTCCTCAGGTGCTTCGATTGAACTCAATTTCACCAGCTTTAACATTGAGCTCGACTACGATTATATGTTTATCTACAATGGCACTTCCATAGCTGACCCACTCATTGGAACTTATACCGGGAATGCAAGCCCCGGCACTGTAGTGGCAAATAATTCTGCAGGAGCATTAACAATTCGTTTTCTGTCGGATTATGTTGTTACCACTTCTGGATGGTCAGCGAACATCATTTGCAACAATGCAGCACCTCTAGCTGACTTCACTTCAACAAACACGACGCCAACTGTTGGAGAAATCATCACACTGCTGGATTTGTCCTCAAATTCTCCATCTGCCTGGTTATGGAACATTAGTCCGGCAACCAGCAATTTCCTTAATGGCACAGATCAGTCATCACAAAATCCCCAGGTACAGTTTTTAGCGGAAGGTTACTATACAATTTCACTTACAGCAACAAATAGCAGTGGCTCCAATAGTTTAACCAGAACTGATTATATCGAAGTTTCTGTTGCCGCTTCTTGCATTCCGGAATACTCTACAGGCTCAGCATCAGGTGATTTTATCTCTTTAGTGCAACTGGAAGAGATCAATAACTCAAGTGGGGCAACACCCTCTCCATCTTATACCGATTACAGCACCCTGACTGCGAATCTAACGAAAGGTGCATCGTATACAATCACCCTCGTAGCAGGGACCTATACTGAAGGGAATAACATCTCTGTCTGGATTGATTATAACCAGAATAATCTGTTCGATCTTTCTGAAAAACTTGGTAATGTCACTCTCACAGCCTCTCCTTCAGCAGGAACCATCTCTTTTATTGTACCACAAACTGCCATAACTGGCACAGCCAGAATGAGAGTGCGGGAGGTATGGGCAATTTCCGACATAGACCCTTGCGCTTTTTATTCATATGGTGAAACGGAAGACTACCGCGTTCAAATTTCACCTGTAAACTATTGTGAACCGAGCTATAGTTCTGGGACAGGGTCTGGTGATTACATCTCATTAGTCCAACTGCAGGAAATCGATAATGCTACAGGTCCTTCTTCTTCACCCTACTATACCTATTATGATGCAGTTACAGCCGAGCTGACTCAGGGGACTGAATACTCTCTTACTTTGAGTGCCGGAACCTATACAGAGGGAAACAATATGATGGCCTGGATTGATTTTGATGGTGATGGGAACTTCGAAGAAACAGAAAAACTGGGATTTCTGAGTTTACCCTCTCTTCCTGACATAGGAGTTATAACTTTCACCGTTCCTGTGAGTGCTAACCCAGGCTTATCCAGGCTACGTGTTAGGGAAGTATATTTCTATACCGATTTCGGGCCTTGCGATGCAGCTATATATGGAGAAACAGAAGACTACCCGGTAAATATTTCAAATGCAGCAAAATCTCTCCAACTCAATGTATTCCTTGAAGGATTGTATACCACTGCAGGAATGATGAGCCAGGCAAACAATGAATTCGGTCCACAGGTCGGACCTGGAATAGCGGATCAGGTAACACTTGAATTCCACAATGAAACAGATTATTCCATCATTGAGCATTCTGTTTCTAATGTTGACCTAAGTACGAATGGCCAACTGAACCTTGAAATCCCAGGCACACTCACAGGTACCTATTATGTGACTATCCGTCATAGGAATAGCATCGAAACCACTACAGCCACTCCGGTTTCCTTTGCCGGAACAGCTACAAATTACAGCTTTGATAATCCATCAAAAGCTTATGGTAATAACCTTGTTTTGAAAGCAGATGGTAACTACGCTTTATATTCCGGAGATATTTCCCAGGATGGAATCGTCGATGGTTCCGATATGGCTGCAGTTGACAATGCCAGCACCATAGTATTAACCGGATATGTTGCGGAAGATACCAATGGTGATGGTTTAGTGGATGGATCAGATATGGCTTTAATCGATAATAACGCTACTATGGCAATTACTGCTATTCTGCCATGATTCGCTTTTCCTGATTAGTGAATTCACCAACTTATGAAACAACCTGCAATCCAAAAGAATTGCAGGTTGTTTTTTTATCTTCATAGATTCTTTATGGTTATCATTCATAATCTTCATTATTGTATTTTTGACGTCAAATCTCCTACTATGCGACGTACTTTCCTTTTAACAATTCTTTTAACGACTTCATTTTTCATAACCATTGCACAAGAAACAGCCCAATGGCGTGGGCCAGAAAGAAACGGACTCTATTCTGAAACAGGCCTTCTCAAAACCTGGCCTGCAACCGGCCCAACCCTCCTCTGGCATTTTGATGAACTTGGAGAAGGACATACCTCTGCTGCTGTTACTAAGGATAAAATATTTGTTGCCGGCACCATCAATGGGGTCGGTTACATCTTTGCCCTGAGCCATGAAGGAAAGCAACTCTGGAAAATGAGGTTTGGCGAGGAATGGACTGAAAACTGGAATGGAGTTAGATCTACACCGCTCGTTCACCAGGGTAAGGTTTACATCATGAGTTCCTTTGGAAAGCTGGTATGCATGGGGGCTGAAAGAGGAAACATCATATGGACAGTAGATTTGTTTGCTACCTATGGAGGCCAGCAGATTGAATGGGGGGTAACAGAGAACCTTCTGATCGATGATGAAAAGCTGTTTGTTACTGTTGGAGGCACCAAACATAATATCATTGCTCTAAATAAAGATACAGGTAAACTAATCTGGACTTCTTCAGGCAATAGTGAAAAGAGTGCTTATGGCTCTCCGCTGCTGATCAGTTTCCCCGGACGAAAGCTATTGGTCACTATGACAGAGCAATCCTTGCTTGGACTCGATGCTGCCACCGGAAAGAAACTATGGCGACATGAATTGGTCAATACCTATGGTGTCCACCCAAATACTCCTATCTACTCAAACGGGAATTTATTCATCACAACCGGTTATGGAACAGGCGGATATATGCTAAGATTATCAGCTGAAGGAAGTATTGCAACTAAAACCTGGTCAAATGCCACACTCGATCCTAAAACCGGGGGCATTGTACTTTTAAACGGTGTGATCTACGGATTTGGTGATAAAAACCGTGGTTTTCATGGTGTTGATTGGGCAAGTGGTAAGACCGTTTTTTCTGATAAATTCAATCAGAAAGGTGGAAGCGTGATTGCCGCTGACGGAATGCTATTTGCCTATGATGAATCCGGTGAAGTTGCATTATTGCAGCCCACTTCAGGAGGCTTCAAAAAAACAGGATCCTTCAAAGTCCCATTCGGCGCAGCTCAACATTGGGCACATCCTGTAATTTATGGTGGCAAACTCTATATCAGGCACGGGGGCTCTCTCATGGTTTATAAAATTAATTAGTCAATTTGAAAATTCGACAATTTGAAAATTCGACAATTTGAAAATTTGAAAATGGGACATTGGCACTTTGGAACATTGGCACTTTGGAACCTTGGACACCAGCACCCAGCACCCAGCACTCAGCACCCAGCACTCAGCACTCAGCACCCAGCACCCAGCACCCAGCACCCAGAGCCAAAGGCTTCCCTTCGGCACTCAGCACTTAAAATACCAACCTACTTAATGAACACAAAATTCACCACACTCCTCGCTTCAAGCCTGTTATTGCTCTCATCATCACTTTATTCCCAGGCACCGGCTCAATGGCGCGGCCCTGAGCGTAACGGGCACTACCCTGATAAAGGCCTCCTGACTTCCTGGCCTGCCTCGGGTCCTGAAATGGCCTGGTCAGTGGAAGGAATTGGGAAAGGGTATTCAACAGCCGTTTGGGATGGACAGCAATACTATATCACAGGCATGAGCGGGAAAAATGATATGCTTACCGCCTTAGGAGCTAAGGGTGAAATCCTCTGGCAAACCTCCTTCGGCCCTTCCTGGACAGAATCTTTCCCTGAAACCCGTTGTACTCCCATCCTGGAAGATGGCAAAGCCTATGTGATCAGTGGCAGCGGGCATCTGGCATGTATCAATTCTTCTGATGGAAGCATAGCCTGGAGCTTCGACGCAAGAGAAAAATTTAAAGGCGCTTTTGGTGATTGGGGAGTGTGTGAATCTCTCCTCATCTCGGATAATAAGTTGATTTATACGCCTGCAGGCCCTCTTACTACCATGGTAGCTTTGGATAAAACCAACGGAGAAACCCTGTGGATGAGTGAAAGCCTTAATGACACATCCGCTTATGTATCCCCCCTCTTAGTTGAGTATGGTGGGAAAAAGATGATTGTTACAGTTATCAACAGTTACTTCCTTGCTGTAAATGAAGCAGATGGTAAAATAATCTGGACCTACAATTATGCAGCCCTGAAACCTGAAAAAGGATTGGAAATCTGGCCTGGTGCACCAAAAACCAATACAATCACTCCTCTGTATCACGATGGGGAAATATACATTACCGGAGGCTATGATCATGTGGGTGCAAAATTCAAACTTGCTCCTGATGCCTCTTCCATTGAGTTAATGTGGATGGATTCCACCCTCGATTGTCATATGGGTGGGGTAGTTTTGCAGGATGGGAAAATCTATGGCTCCAACTGGCTTAACAATAGTGCAGGAAACTGGTGCTGTATCGACTGGGCGAGCGGTATAACCGCATATGAGTCGAAGTGGAATACAAAAGGTGCCATTATTGAAGCGGATGGACTTTTATATTGTGTAGAAGAGAAGAATTCAAATGTTGCCCTGGTGAAACCTGATCCTGAAAAGTTTAACATCATTTCAAGTTTTAAAGCCCCAAAAGGAACAGGTCCTGCATGGTCACATCCCAGTATTTACAACGGTCATCTGCTTGTAAGAAGAGGAGATGCCCTCATGGCTTTTAAACTCAGGCCATAATACATACCGTTTGATTTGTGCATTTTACCGATGGATTAAATACATTCATCTATTCATTTTTCTTGTATACTTTAACACTTCTACATTTACCTTGTAAAGGTCTCACAGCTTCATTGTCCGAAAAAAGGTTTAATTTTCTCTCTGAAACTGAATTCATCACAAACCCCTTCAATATGAGTGTAATATGAAAAAGTATTTGTTGATTTCCTTTTTATTCTGTCAATAACTGTTTTAATTATAGCTCAAACAGTAAACCAGTTCCGAGGTCCTCTCAGGGATGGGAAATTCAATGATACCGGTTTATTGAAAAGCTGGCCACAGGAGGGTCCTTCATTGCTCTGGGAAAACAATTCTGTTGGCAACGGCTATGGCTCTCCTTCTTTTTCAGGGGAAACCCTCTACATCAATGGAGAAACAGACAGCATAGGATATCTCTATGCACTTGATAAAAATGGAAAGGAGTTGTGGAAATCAACCTATGGAAGAGAATGGATCTATTCCTTTCCTGGATCCCGCTCCACTCCTACTGTTGTTGGCGAGCAAATTTATGTAGCCTCAGGTATGGGAAATCTCTGGTGTTTTAATAAAGCTGACGGTAAAAAACTATGGTCAGTTATGCGAAAAGAGCTTCACGGAAGGTTCACATACCACGGTCATGCCGAATCTCCTCTGGTAATTGACGATATGGTAATCCTGGTTCCAGGGGGAAAGGACACTAATGTGGTAGCCCTCGACCGAATGAATGGATCAATTAAGTGGATTAGTAAAGGGATGGGAGAATACCCTGGTTATAATTCACCCTTGCTGATTCAGCTTCCCGCCAGGAAAATAATCGTCACTTTTACTGCTTATCATATGCTGGGCATTGATGCTTCAAATGGAAATTTACTCTGGTCACATGAACAGATCAATCTCCCCAAAGAAGAACGCAAACATGGAATGGGCGATACTCACAGCAATACGGCTCTCTATGATAATGGTTATATATATTATATTGAAGGTGATGGCAATTGCGCTGTAAAGCTCAAACTCTCCCCGGACGGCAGCAGCATCGAACAGGTATGGAGAAATCCTTTCATTGATAACTATATGGGTGGTTTCATAAAGCTGAATGATCGTATCTTCACAGCGAGTGATTCAAGGAAAAATCTCCTGTGCCTTGATGCTCAAAACGGGCTCATTATCGACTCACTCAAGGTGGGCAGTGGTGCAGTGATTTGGGCTGATCAGCTACTGTACTACTATAATCAGCGGGGTGAGGTAAAACTTATCAACCCGGAAGGTAAAAAAATGGAAGTGCTTAGCTCTTTCAAGATCAGTAAAGGGACTAAAGAACATTTCGCCATTCCAGTGATTAATGCAGGAATCCTGTACATCAGGCATGGCAAATCATTACTGGCTTATGACATTAAAAATCATCAATAATACTATCTTTTCATGAAGTCATCGCGCTACATCCTTACACTGGTTTTCACAACCACATTGTTAATTCAAATGTTCGCTCAACCGGTAGCCCAATTCCGGGGCCCTGAACGTACAGGTATTTACCCGGTAACCCAACTCCTAAAATCCTGGCCTGCAGACGGACCTGCTCTTCAATGGCAAGTGGAAGGCGTTGGAAATGGATACAGTTCTCCGATTATTTCCGGCAACATGGTATTTGTCACTGGAGAAATAGACAGTATTGGCTATCTCTCAGTCTTCGACAGGAATGGCAAGTTGCTTTGGAAAAAAGAGATGGGTGATGAATGGATGGAGAACTTCACAGGTTCCAGGTCTACTCCTACCCTGGTGGGTGGACAACTTTACCTTTGCTCTTCCATGGGGAAAGTGAGTTGTCTCGAAAGCACCACAGGAAAGGAAATCTGGTCAGTGGACATGATCAAAGACCTTCATGGTATTAATGTCAGGTTTGGTTATTCGGAAGGTCTTCTGGTTGATGGTGATGTGGTGTATTGTTCACCCGGAGGACCGGATACCAATATTGTTGCATTAAACAGGCATACCGGAAAACTTATCTGGAAGTCAAAAGCCCTTGGAGATTCAACTGCTTACTCATCTCCGATTCTTATACCACATCCCTCAGGTAAAATCCTGGTGAACTTTACCATTCATAACATGATTGGACTAAATGCCTCAACCGGTGAACTGTTATGGTCGGTACCGCAAAACCTTGAAAGGGATATCCAGGCATGTACTCCTGTTTATGCTGATGGTTTCCTTTATACAGTGAATGGCAGCGGTTCCGGGGCGGTAAAATATGCGATTTCTTCCGATGGTAAAAGCATTAAAGAACTGTGGCAGAATCCGAAGGTTACTGATGTCCATGGGGGATTTGTCATTTTTGGTGATCATCTCTATACCTCAATGTATAGGCCCAGACGATTCTGTAGCGTAAATTGCGAAACCGGAATCATTACCGATTCATTGAAATTCGATAAGGGCGCTATTATTCTTGCCGACAGTATGCTCTATTGCTATACCGAAAAAGGAATGGTTGGATTGGTGAAACCCATGGATGGGAAATTGGAATTGATCAGTTCCTTCAAGTTACCCGTTGGCACCAAGGAGTTCTTCACTATTCCGGTTATTGAAGGTGGTACCTTGTATATAAGGCATGGCGATGCTATGCTGGCATATAACATCCGTAAGGATTCTTTTTAAACCCATTCTGAATTAGGTATCATCCTCATTCGGGTGACTTTTTCAAGTATTTTTATCATTGAAAATCTCACCATGCTTCGTTCACTTCTGCTGAAATCCATCATTCCACTTTTCGCCCTGGGAGCGAGCGGTTTACTTATTTGGTGGCTGTTGCATGATCCTGTGAAAGCATTAAAACCCTCAGTACCCGGAATGGACAACCGTGGGAAAGGAGTGAAAGCTTCCACTGAGAATATTGTTATTGGACAAGATTTCACTTTTTTCAAGGATTGCCCGGATATCCCAAATACCCGCTGGACTCGTTTCAGGGGAGCAGATTTTGACAATATCTCAAAGGAAAAAATTCCATTAATTAATTCGTGGGGAACAAAAGGACCGAAAATTTTGTGGAAGAAAGCATTGGGAGATGGCCATGCAGCACCCGCTGTTTATGATGGAAGAATTTATCTCCTTGATTATGATGAGAAAAGCAAGTCTGATGCTTTACGCTGCCTCTCACTTCTGACCGGGGAAGAACTCTGGAACAGGCGGTATAAAGTTCACTTAAAAAGAAATCATGGACTTTCCAGAACCATTCCTGCAGTTACTGAAAAGTATGTGGTAAGTATAGGCCCCAGGGGACAAGTGATGTGTGTGGACCGAAAAAAAGGGGACCTTCTGTGGGGAATTGACCTGGAAAAGGATCTGGGTTCAGAAGTCCCTTTCTGGTATACGGGACAATGCCCTTTAATTGATAATGATACGGCAATTATAGCAGCTGCCGGAAAAGCGCTTTTGATTGCCATCGATTGCAAAACCGGGAAAAAAGTCTGGGAAACACCCAACCCTTCGGCCTTGAAAATGTCGCATTCATCGGTGATGCCCATGACTTTCAAAGGAAAAAAGATGTATGTATATTGTGCTATAGGTGGTATTTGCGGAATCTCAGCTTCAGCCCCGGATCAGGGAAAAATCCTCTGGGAAAGCCGGGAATTCTCCCCTTCAGTGATTGCACCTTCCCCTTTGATTCTTGACAACGGAATCATCCTTGTTACGGCAGGTTATGGAGCAGGATCCGCTATTCTCCAACTGCAGGAAAAGGCCGGAAATTACACAGCAAAAGTTCTTCGTAAATTTAAACCTGCCGATGGAATTGCCTCCGAACAACAGACACCTATCTATTCCAATGGCTTTGTCTATGCTATCCTGCCTAAGGATGCCGGGGAAATGAGGAACCAGTTTGCTGTCTATAAAGCGGAAAATCTTCAGAAAGTAATTGGAAGCAGTGGCAAAACAGTCAGGTTTGGACTGGGTCCATACATTCTTGCAGATGGAAAATTCTTTATACTGAATGACGATGGAGAGATAAGCATCGCAAGAGTTGAAAATGGAGTATTCAAATTATTGGATAAGGCACGTATCATCGACGGCCAGGACTCATGGGGGCCTTTAGTCATCACAGGAGGATACCTGCTGATGAGGGACTCCAAACAGATGGTATGTATTGACATAAAGGCAAATTAGAAGGTAAAAATGAAACAGAAAATCATCATTATCGGAGCATTGGTCTTACTACTTGTCCTGACAGGTTATATGGTGAAAGATTTCTTTTCATCCTCTCCATCAGGGGAGAATCCATATGACCTTAAACTCGACTCCTTGCGCATTGCTGATACCACTGCACCATTATTTGAAGAAACTGCCAGGTACTCTCCTTTGATGAGTGATATACATTGTATTGCGACAGATAAATCGGGGAACATATATGTCGGCGGAACCGATACTCTGCAACTAATGGACCCCAAAGGCAAATCTGTAAAACTCATTCTTCTGAAGGGAAATTATACCAGTTTATGCATTGATGACAGAAATATGATCATTGCAGGGATGCAGGATCATATCAGGATGATTGACCCCGTTTCAATGGAGGCAAAAGACTGGGATTCTCCCGGGACTGATACTTACCTGACTTCCGTTGCAGTTCACGGAGATGATATTTACGCTGCGGATTTCGGAAGTAAAAGTATCATCCGTTATAATCGCTCAGGCAAGGTAATCCGCAGAATAGGACAAAAGGATCCACAGTCAGGTGTCCCGGGAATTATCTTACCCAGTCCGTATTTCGATGTTGCTGCAACACCGGAAGGGAATATATGGGCTGTTAATGCCGGGCGACATCAATTGGAGAAGTATGATCCTGATGGTAATTTATTAATCAGCTGGGGCACACCATCAATGGGCATAAAAGGGTTTTGTGGTTGCTGCAATCCTTCTCATTTTACACTTTTGCCTGATGGCTCATTTATTACAGCCGAAAAAGGCATTGAAAGGATCAAGCTATATGATAAGGATGGGAATTTCGAATGCATTGTAGCTTCTCCTGATTCATTTGAAGAAGGAACTACAGGACTTGATTTAGCAATCGACAGATCAGGGCAAATTCTTGTACTCGATCCTATGCAAACTAAAATACGGGTATTCCGACTGAAAAACACCATTTCCAATTCACATTAAGTATGCAGGACAGAAGAAAATTCATACATACATTCGTCAGAGGAGGGCTATTGACAGGAGTAACCCTTCTGGGCGGGTTTCTCGTTCTGAGGGATAAAGACGGGGAATTTTGCGGGCTGGATGGTCATTGTTCAAAATGTGACAAATCCTCAACCTGCAGTTTATCCCCTGCTGCTCATTTCCGTCAGTCAGTATGGCAGCTAGACCCTTCCAAGTGCATCCAGTGCGGACGTTGTGCAACTGAATGTGTAATGACCCTCTCTGCAGTGAAATGCACCCATGTTTATGCCATGTGTGGTTACTGCGATCTGTGTGGAGGCTACCTGAAACCGGATATCAAAACGATTTCCACTGCTGCCGAAAACCAATTATGCCCGACGAATGCCATCAGGAGGAAGTACATCGAAGAACCTTTCTTTGAATATGAAATTGATGAGGCACTTTGTATAGGGTGTGGAAAATGTGTAAAAGGCTGCAGTGCATTTGGCAATGGCTCTCTTCAATTGCAGGTGAGGCATGACCGCTGCGTCAACTGCAATGAATGTTCCATTGCACGAAACTGTCCGTCAGAAGCTTTTAGCAGGGTACCTGCATCCAGCCCATATTTATTAAATGGGATTGACCAGGACTCAACTAAGAAAATCTGAATCACAATTCATCCTGTAACCCCAGCCTTTAGGCTGGGGATCATCACCACAACAAAATCACGGCCTTCAGGCCTGACTTATTGAATGAAAATGAACTAACAAGAATAATACATAACCCATTTACTGCTTTTATTCTTAAAATGAAGAAAACGCTGACCTTGCTTATCCTCATCTGCCTGAATTTGTTCTTTTCATGGAATGCATTCAGTATTCAGCGATTTCCAAAGCCTGAATTCGAATCTGGTTATACCCAGCCGGATACACTAATGCCTTCAGCCAGGGCAGAGATTCTCGCCTACATGGATGTGGCAGTATTGATATTAGCACTCTCATTCATCAGTTGGCTGGTCCTGAAAAAGAGATCCCGCAAGGGCGTTTTCTGGACTTCTATGTTTTCTCTCATTTACTTCGGTTTTTACAGGGAGGGATGTGTATGTTCAATCGGTGCCATCCAAAACGTATCACTGGCATTATTCGATAGCTCTTATACTTTACCGGTCACAGCCCTCGCATTTTTTGCCATTCCATTGATATTCACCCTATTTGTTGGACGAACATTCTGTGCAGGAATATGCCCCTTTGGTGCAATGCAGGACCTGGTCGCATTCAAACCCATGAGTATTGGAGTCAGACTGAATGCCATCCTGGGGCTTCTCCCCTACCTCTACCTTGCCCTTTCCATCTTATATGCAGCAACCGGCACTGACTTTATCATCTGCCGCTACGATCCCTTTGTGGGTATCTTCAGGATGAATGCCTCATTCGGTATGTTTGTATTTGCAGGCGGATTGCTTATCAGCGGCATCTTTATAGCCCGCCCCTATTGCAGGTTTCTATGCCCTTATGGAGTGCTGCTGAACTGGTTCAGCCGGTATTCCAGGAGACATATGACGATCACCCCGGCACATTGTATTCAATGCCGCTTATGTGAAGGATCCTGCCCTTATGATGCAATTGAAATACCTGTTACAGAGACTAAAAATCATGATAATACCAAGCAAAGGCTCAAAAGGCTTATTATGATGAGCTTTATTATCCCATTGCTTATGGTAGTAGGAGGTTATACTGGTTACCTTCTTCATGAAACATTGGCCGGAGTTCATTCAAAAGTCAGACTGGCTAATCAGGTTATCAATACAGAAGTATCACCTCTGAAAGCTGAGACCTTCGAAATTCAGGCCTATAAATCATCCGGTAAAACCCAGGCCCAGGTGCTCAAAGAAGCCGGAATTGTCCTTTCAAAATTTAAAAAAGGAAGCATTATCCTTGGTGGGTTTATCGGACTCCTCTTTGGGCTATTAATTGCCGGAAAATTATTGAAAAGGCACAATCCGGATTATATACCACATAAAGGACGTTGTTTTAGTTGTGCAAGGTGTATCGACTATTGTCCTGTTAAAGCTGAGAACTGATATGGAGATATTCAGGCCTTCGGAAAAAACTATAAGGATACTGCAGCAATTGGCTTTGGCAGCCGGGTTGTTTGCGTTCATCCTTTGTATTCTCATCCTGGTTAATTTCTACCAGTTAAAACGAGTTGATCCCTTGAATTCACCTGCTATGAAGGTGATGATTGAAAGGTTAAATAACCATCCGGAAGATGAGCAATTGAAACAAGAAATCAGGGAATTGGACTTATTGGCAAGAAAGGCATTTTTCGCTAACCGATGGCAGATCAAAACAGGAGGATACTTATTGGCTTTCAGCCTCTTGATAGTTGTCATCAGTCTGAAAACCATTGAACTATGGCGAATAAAGCATCCGGAAATCCCTATGAGTAAACCGGGTTCATTCTGGGATCAGCGAATGCTCAATATGCGCTGGGTAACCTATTCCGGGATCGGGTTGATTGCTATTTCTTTCCTTGTGGCCTACCTCTCACATCAACAGCTGGGGGAACAAATGGATAGAATGGGCCTGAAACCAGCTCAGTTAGCAGAGGAACAACCCTTCCAGCAACTAAATACTTCAGCTTCGGATTCCAACCTATTGACCGGAAAGGATTCTTTAGCAGCTGCTGATTCTTTGGTTTCTGAAGCCCAGGGTGCAATCCCAACCCAAAAGGAAATTAATGAAAACTTCCCTGCTTTCAGGGGAATTGGAGGAAATGGTACTTCCTTCCATAAAAATATTCCTACAAAATGGGATGGCAAATCAGGGAAAAATATCAAATGGAAAACAGCTATACCCTTGCCCGGATTTAACTCTCCGGTCATATGGGGCAATAAAGTTTTCCTCACCGGTGCCAATACGACTAAGAAAGAGGTATATTGCTTCGACCTGGAAAATGGGAAAATTTTATGGATAACTCCAATTGCTAATATTCCCGGAAGCCCGGCAGGTGCTCCTAAAGTAAATGGAGAAACCGGCTATTCTGCTCCCACAGTTGCAACAGATGGAAGAAGGGTTTATGCAATTTTTGCAAATGGCGACCTTGCTGCTCTTGATATGGATGGAAAAGTGGTATGGTCAAAAAACCTTGGACAACCTAAGAATCATTATGGGCATTCTTCTTCCCTGCTCGTTTATCAGGATTTACTCCTGGTGCAGTATGACCAATCAGGAAATGGAGCTGTGATGGCATTCAATAGTCTCACCGGTAAGCAAGCCTGGAAAACTGCCAGGGATGTAAAAATTTCCTGGGCCTCACCAATCCTTGTCAATACAGGATCAAGAATGGAGCTGATCCTTCTGGCAGAGCCTTATATGATCTCTTACAATCCCTCAAACGGGAAGGAATTGTGGCGGGTAGACTGTATCTCCGGAGAAGTCGGGCCCTCTGCTGCTTATGCCGACGGAATTGCCTTTTCAGTGAATGACTACTCCAAACTGGCTGCAGTGAAAGTTGGTACTCCCAATTCTATACTTTGGGAGAATGATGAGTATCTGTCTGATATACCAAGCCCTGTAGCTAATTCAAAATATGTTTTCCTGCCAACAAGTTATGGAATGATGGTTTGCTATGATGCCAAAACAGGAAATAAATACTGGGAAAAGGATTTCGGAACACCCACCTATTCTTCTCCCATGCTGGTGGATGGAAAAGTTTTTCAATTAGATAAAAAAGGGGTGATGCACATTTTCAGTCCGGACAAAGCATATCAATCCATTAGTGAGCCCCAGTTGGGAGAAGGATCTGTCTGTACACCGGCTTTCAGTGAGGGACGCATCATCATCAGGGGGGATAAGCACCTGTATTGCATCTCGAATTAATTTCAAGAAAAAGCGTTGAAGGAATATACATCAGTAGCATGAAGATAGAATCGGCATATATCAGTGAAACGGTGAAGCGTATTGTTGAGCACCGTGGTACAGCTGTGGATGCTGTGATTCCTATTCTACAGGATATACAGTTAGAATTTCAGTATCTGCCGGAAGAAGCGCTCAAACTGGTATGTGAAATCACTGATATCACACCGGCAAGAATTACAGGTATCGGGAGTTTTTATTCCCAATTCAGGCATCAACCGGCTGGGAAGCATATGATAAGGGTATGCACCGGAACAGCCTGTCATGTTAAAGGTGCCACACTGGTTCATGATGCCTTTAGAAGAGAACTCAACCTGGCTGCGGGTGAAGATACCGACGCCCAGGGATTATTTACCATCGAAAAAGTAGCCTGCCTTGGATGCTGCACCCTGGCACCGGTGATTAAGATCGATTCAGTCACTTATGGCCATGTGATCCCTGAAAAAGTAGCTGACATTCTGAAAGATTTCCTCCATTCAAAGGCTGGAACAGTGCCTGTGATCCAGGGAATAAATTCTGACAAGGATATACAGGGAGAAATCAGGATCGGACTAGGTTCCTGCTGTGTAGCCAGTGGAAGTTCTGATGTAAGGAATGAACTGGAACGCACCCTGGTTGAAAGCAGGATCAGTGTAAAAGTGAAGCAGGTAGGATGTGTCGGAATCTGTAACCAGGTGCCAATCCTGGAAATAGTGAAACCGGGAGAAGAATCAACCTTTTATGCAAAAATCAAACCGGAAGAGGTAAAAGAAGTGGTGCTGCGTCATTTTAAACCGGTTGGATTCTTTAATCGAATGCGGACCAGTATCCTGAGCAGGTATGAAAATATCCTGGAAGATGGCACTCCAAGGTCTTTCAGAAGGTATTCCGTAAATGAACGGGATACGCCACTTTCAGGATTCCTTGGCCCTCAGATGGCGATTGCTACTGAAAGCCGGGGTAACATCAAGCCTTGTGATATAGAAGAATACATTGCTGCAGGAGGCTTTGAAGCCTTCAGAAAATGTCTTTCGTCAATGAAGCCTGGCGATGTAGTTGAAGAAATTATCCAAAGTGGACTGAAAGGCAGAGGTGGTGCCGGATTCCCGACAGGTATCAAGTGGCAGATGGTGGCCGGGCAGGAGAAAACACCCAAATATGTGATCTGCAATGGGGATGAAGGGGATCCCGGGGCTTTTATGGATAGGATGCTCCTTGAATCCTACCCTTTCCGGATTATCGAAGGGATGTTGATTGCCGGCTATGCCACCGGTGCCAGTCAGGGCATCTTCTATATCAGGGCTGAATACCCGCTTGCCGTAGAACGTATAAAAGAAGCTCTCGAAATCTGCCGCCTCGATCGCTGGATAGGACCTCAAATCAAGAAAAGTAACTTCTCCTTTGAAATAAAGGTTTTCGAAGGTGCAGGTGCATTCGTTTGCGGAGAAGAAACAGCCCTGATAGCATCTATCGAAGGAGAAAGGGGAATTCCCCGGCAACGCCCTCCTTTCCCGGCAGTGAGCGGTCTTTGGCAAAGCCCTACTCTCGTCAATAATACAGAAACATTATCCCTCGTACCCTGGATTATAAGACACGGAGCCCCAGCGTTTAATAGCATTGGCACTGAGAAAAGCAAGGGTACAAAAGTGTTTGCCCTGGCAGGGAAAGTAAACAGGGGCGGACTGATCGAAGTCCCAATGGGAACAAGCTTACGACAGATCGTCGAAGAAATCGGTGGTGGAATTGCCGAAGGGCGGACTTTTAAAGCAGTACAGATTGGTGGACCATCAGGAGGTTGTATCCCTGCTTCCATGGGTGATCTTCCCATTGATTATGAGTCCTTGTCAGGCGCCGGTGCAATGATGGGATCCGGTGGATTGGTAGTACTGGATGATACAGACTGCATGGTCGATATTGCTCATTATTTTCTTTCTTTTACCCAGGAGCAATCCTGCGGAAAATGTACTTTTTGCCGCATCGGAACCCGTCGGATGCTGGAGTTGCTTGAAAAAATACGATCCGGGAATGGCTCATATGCCGACCTCGAAAAACTTGAAAAATTAGCCATCAGCACTCAGCAAGGAAGCCTTTGCGGGCTGGGAAAAACAGCGCCAAACCCGGTGCTTTCAACTTTGCGGTACTTCAGGGAAGAATATGAGGCTCATTTGAAAGGTCATTGTCCTTCAGGTAAATGTAAACCACTCCTGAATTATCATATTACCACTGAGTGTATTGGCTGCACCAAATGTGCCCAGCGTTGTCCTTCAGATGCAATTCCTTTTACCCCTTATGAAGTGCACACCATCGATATGCAGAAATGTATTAAATGTGATATTTGCCGGCAGGTGTGCCCGGTAGATGCCATTAAGGTAAACTAATATGGTCCGACTACGAATCAACGATAAACCAATAACTGTAGAAGAAGGCACTACACTTCTGCAGGCTGCACATGAGGCGGGTTTTGAAATCCCAACTATGTGTCACCTGGAAAAAGTGTCCATTCACCCTTCCTGCATGGTTTGTGTTGTCGGTGACCTTGATAACGGAAAAATGTACCCTTCTTGCGCCATGCCTGTTGCCGAGGGTATGAATATTATAACAGAATCCCCGGAAATTCATGAATTCCGGAAAAATGCTTTAGAATTACTGTTAAGTGAACATATCGGGGATTGTGAGGCCCCTTGTCGGTTAAGTTGCCCGGCTTTTATGGACATCCCCCTGATGAACCGGCTTATTGCAGAAGGCAGGTTTGAAGAAGCCCTGAAGGTGGTACGACAGGAAATCGCCTTGCCTTTTATCCTGGGATATATATGCCCTGCACCATGCGAAAAAGCTTGTAAACGAAAACCCATTGATGGAGCTGTTTCTATTTGCCTTCTTAAACGATTTACGGCGACCGACCCACAAAGCCGGCTTTCAGGGATTCAGCCCAGCAGTGAAAAATCAGGCAAAAGGGTAGCCATACTGGGTACAGGACCGGCCGGATTGTCTGCTGCCTTTTACCTGATGAAATTGGGGCATGAATGCATCCTTTTCGATAAACAGGAAATGGCAGGTGGAGCCCTCAGATATAGCATCTCTGACTCAGAGCTGCCCAGGGAAGTGCTGGATGCTGAATTGGATGTTCTCCGGCAAATGGGAGCAATATTCATACTGAATAACACACAATCTTTTACCAAGCTGAAGGAAAATGGTTTTGGCAATTTCGATGCTTTTATTCTGGCAACCGGAAGCCAGGAGTTACACCCTGTAAATGAAGCCATTAGCCCCGAAACCTTTCATCATCATTTTATCAATAAGGAAACTTTTGAAACCTCCATCCCCGGTGTATTTGCCTGCGGAAATATCATGCGGGAGCAAAAAATGGCTGTAAGAGCGGGCGCCCAGGGCAAAGCAGCAGCCATTAATGTTGATCGTTACCTGAATGGTTTATCTGCATTAACTGAAAATACTGCATTTAACTCTTCCTTTGGCATATTGAAGCAGGAAGAGTACCCTGAATACATGAAGGAAAGTTCCAACCCCGGCGAACGACTATCAGAAGGCAGCGACAGTTTAGGATATACTGCAATCGAAGCGATGCAGGAAGCAAAAAGATGCATGCACTGTGATTGCAGAAAACCGCAGAGTTGCCTCTTGCGAATACATGCCACCCAATACGGAGCAGATAAAAAGCATTATAGCAGTGATGAAAGGGAAAATCTGAGCAAGTTGATGCAAAATGAATGGATTGTTTTCGAACCGGGAAAATGTATTAAATGTGGACTGTGCATCGAAATTACCGCCAGGGAAGCAGAACCCCTCGGACTTACCTTCATCGGCAGAGGCTTTGATGTGAAAGTGAAAACACCATTTAACAAAGACACACGTGAATTAATGCAACGGACTGCACTCGCCTGTGCAAAGGCTTGTCCTACTGCAGCTATTTCAGAAAAACTAAGTGAAGAGCGTCATTCCCAAAGTGAAAAACCATCCAATGAATAATCTATCCCGATTGATTTTCAGCTCTCTGATTCTCCTGTGTTCTGTGCTTTTGAATGCACAGGAAAAGGGATCAGAATGCTGGCCATCATTCAGGGGTGATTCACGTCTCACAGGTACTACCACCCAACTGATCAAGCCCCCGGTAAAACTGCTATGGAGCTTCGCTGCTTCTGATGCTATTAAAGCTTCACCTGTGGTAGCCAATAAGAGGGTATTCATTGCTTCTACTGATGGATTTGTATATGCGCTGGATTTTACCGGACAGCTCAAATGGAAATTTAATACTGGAAATTCAATAGAAGCATCCCCGGTTATTCTCGATAATTCAGTGATTGTAGGGAATCTGGAAGGGAATATCTTTTCTTTGGATGCTGCAACCGGAAAACAAAAATGGAAATATACCACGGATGGTCAAATCTCCGGTTCTGTTAACTGGACCCTGAGCCCTGACCGGAAGCAGAAATGGATACTCGTCGGTAGTTATGATTTTTTCCTGCATTGTGTGAATGCATCAACCGGCAAAGTTTGCTGGAAATATGAGTCGGAAAATTATCTCAATGGCACTCCGGCACTTTGGAATAATATGGCTGTATTTGGCGGATGCGATGGCTTTCTTCACCTTGTGAATACAGGAACCGGGAAGTCCAGCCTAAAAATGAATATTGGGACCTATATCCCGGCTTCCGCTGCTATCTCAGGCAATAGAGCCTATTTCGGGAACTACGACGGGGATTTTTTCTGCTACGACCTGAAACTGAAAAAGACCCTCTGGAAATCCGGCGGAGCAGCAGCATTCATTGCCTCACCAGCGGTTTCAGGACTTAAAGTGGTCACTGCTTCTCAAAATCACCAGATATATTGCTATGAAGCAAATACAGGGAAAATTCTCTGGAAATACAAAACCAGGGGAAAAGTGGATTCTTCGCCGGTAATTGCCGGTAACCTTGTTGTTATTGGAACAGGAGATGGAAGACTGTTATTCCTTGACCTGGCTACAGGAACAGAAAAAAGCAGTTATGAAATTGGGAGCGCCGTAACTTCTGCCCCTGCAGTGATCACTAACAGGGTTTTCGTGACAGCTGAAGATGGCAAACTCTATGCTTTCGGGCCAAAAGAGAAATGAGTATTTATTTTACTCAGTAAGTAAATTTTAAATTCTAGAATTGTAGTTTATGAAAGTAGTGAATATTGTCCCGGGCTTTGGAGGTACCTTTTACTGCGGAAATTGCCTCAGGGATAGTGCCTATACTGCCTCACTGAGAAAGGAAGGGCATGATGCCATCATTCTCCCGATGTATCTGCCCCTGACCTTGAATAATACTGCTAATTATGCAGATACACCTGTCTTTTATGGGGCTGTTAACATCTACCTGAAACAGCAGTTTCCTTTCCTTCGGAATATGCCGGACTGGTTGGAGAGATTCCTGAATTCAAAACCTCTTCTGAAATTTGCTGCAGGTAAATCAGGCAGTACCCGGGCTACAGGACTTGAAAGTCTCACAGAATCGATGTTACTGGGTAAGGATGGGTTCCAGAAAAGGGAATTGCAACAATTGGTGGATTTTCTGAAACATCATGAAAAACCAGATATTATTCATTTTTCCAATGCTTTGCTAATTGGATTGGCTGCCCAGATCCGCGAAGAACTTGGAATTCCGGTCGTCTGCTCCCTGCAGGATGAAGATGTTTGGCTAGATGCCATGCATGAAGACCAGCGGGATCATCTGTGGAATCTTTTGGCTGAAAAAGCAAAAGATGTTGACATGTTTATCGCTGTGAGCCAATATTTTGCAACAGTCATGCAAAAGAAAATGAAGCTTCCGGATGATAAACTAACGATACTGCCAATTGGTATAGATCTCACCCAATATGAATACCATCCTCCTTCAACAGACCCATTGGTGGTGGGCTATGTATCCCGTATTTGTGAAGAAAACGGCTTTGGGTTGCTTGTGGATGCTTTTATCCGGCTCAAGCAGGATAACCGCTTTCATCAGCTGAAACTAAAAGCAACAGGCGGATATACCGGAGATGATAAAAATTTCATCAAAGCCCAGCTGGATAAACTAAAGGAAAAAGGGATCGATGGGGATTTTGAAATTGTACATCATTTCACCACGGATGATTTGCGCCAGTTCTTCAGAACCATCACCTTGTTATCGGTCCCTGTGCTCAAGGGTGAGGCATTTGGGCTCTATCAACTGGAAGCCCTGGCTTCAGGAATTCCTTTGGTACAGCCTGCAATCGGGGCATTCCCTGAAATCATCGCCACAACCGGGGGTGGGATCACATACACTCCAAACCATTCTGCATCGCTGGCTACAGCACTCGCGAACCTGCTTTCCGACCCTGCTTCCATCATGGAATATAGCAGGAAAGGTGCAGAAGCAGTGAAGATGAGTTATGATTCAGCAAAGCTGACCCGGCAAATGATCTCCATTTACAGCACAGTAATGCAAAAAACATGATAATAGCAGAACTTCAGCAGGTAAGCAAATATTACCACATCTCAGGTAGCATCCCGGAGCATTTGATCCTGGATCATATTTCCCTTACCATAAAAGAGAAAGAGTTCATCGCAATTACAGGCCCTTCAGGCTCAGGCAAAAGCACCTTACTCAATATACTGGGCACACTCGACCAACCCACTTCAGGAACAGTGAAAATAAAGGGTATGGATCCTGCACAATTGCATGTGAATGCACTCGCAGCGCTTAGGAACCAGACCATTGGCTTCGTTTTCCAGCTTCATTACCTGTTACCGCAACTCACCCTATTGCAAAACGTACTCTTACCTCTTCTCCCTGTTAAAGACCTGTCCCGGAGAAAAAAGTCTGAAGATAAAGCATCCTACCTGGTCGAACGAGTAGGGTTAAAAGAGCATCTTAATAAACTGCCCTCTCAATTATCAGTAGGAGAATGTCAAAGAGCTTCCCTGGTAAGAGCCCTGATCAATGAACCTGATCTTTTACTGGCAGATGAGCCAACCGGATCACTCGATGCAGGCAATGCAGAACTTGTTGCAGGGCTGCTTGTTGAACTTCAACAGGAACAAGGCTTTTCGATGGTGATTGTCACGCATTCCAATGAATTGGCTCAAATAGCAGGAAAAATTTATACCCTAAACTCCGGTAAACTCATCATAAACCCGGAATAATCACCTTCTAAAATCCCTGGTATCTCTCATGAATATCTTCAGCTACGCATTAAAAAGCCTTGTTCACTTCAAGAAGGCGAATTTCGCCACCTTCCTTGGAATCATGGTGAGCGCTGCTGTACTGACCGGAGCCTTGATACTGGGGGATTCAGTGAAATCCAGCCTGGAATCCCTGGTAACTCAACGATTGGGGAAAGCCAGTTTAGCTGTCCAAACACCGGAGCGACTCTTCAGAGTAAAACTTGCATCTGACCTCCAAAATGAGTTAAAAAATAACGTAGTCCCAGTCCTTCAGACGAAAGGCATGCTTCTGAATCCTGAAAAGGAACTTCGCATCAATAATGCCAGTATTATTGGAATTGATTCCGGCTTTCCCGGGTTATTTAATACACCGGACAGCATTCCAGGAGATGGGGAAGCCATGATCAGCCAGCAAACCGCAGAAAAACTGGATCTCAGAGAAGGTGATGAATGCCTGCTCAAAATCATGGTGAAGGAGAATGCCCCGGCGAATTCTCCTTTTATGGCCGATCAAAAGAAAATGACCACACTGAGGGTCAAAATCAGGACCATTCTACAGGACGGCAGTTTCGGCAGATTCAGCCTGAAAAGCAACCAGGTCGCTCCGCATAATATTTTCATCTCGCTTAATCAACTATCAAAACTATTCGGGCGAGAGCCTTCAGCAAATCTTATGCTTCTGACCAATCCCACATCGGGGGAGCTAAGCTTCGAGAAAATCAATGAGGCACTGCGCAATAACATGAGCATGGACGATGCAGGATTGTATTTTGATACTACAAACCAGGAAGGAGTTGTATTCCTGAAATCCGACAGGGTGTTTATGAATAAGCAACTTTCTGCTTCAATTGACGATGAAATTCCCGGCAAACAATCCATTTTCACTTACCTGGTGAACACCCTGAGCCTGGATGGCCGGAGCACTCCCTACTCTTTTGTTTCCGCTGCTGATAGTGCTTACCTCGGGGAGAAGCCCGGAAAACGTGAAATGCTGATTAATGAATGGTTGGCCGATGACCTGAAAGCAAAGGCTGGAGATTCTGTCATGATCTCTTATTTCACAATGGGTCCGATGAGAAGCCTCAGAACTGATAGTAGCCGCTTCCTGGTGAAAAAAGTTTTGCCCAATAATGATTCAAGGTTCCGAAAAGAATTAATGCCTGATTTCCCCGGAATGACAGAATCAGGGAGTTGCAGTGACTGGAAAACTGGCGTCCCTATAGATCTTGACCTTATCAGGGATAAGGATGAAGATTGGTGGAACAGGTATAAGGGGACACCAAAAGCCTTCATATCGCTGGAAGCCGGGCAAGAACTATGGAAAAACCCTTTCGGGGATTTCACCTCTTTTCGCCTGGAAAAAGATAGTACAGGCCTTGACAGGATCAGAAAAGGTATCGTGCAAAAAATTTCTCCTGTAACAAATGGGTATACAATTGAAAATGTCCGTGAATCAGGGATCCGGGCAGCTTCAAATTCTACTGATTTTGGAGAACTATTCCTGAGCCTGGGCTTTTTTATCATGGTGGCCGGAATTATGCTGATCTCCCTGCTTTTTAGTCTGCACCTGGGCGTCAGGACCACTGAATGCGCATTACTAGCCGCCATTGGATTTCCTCAACGAATCATCTACAGGGTATTTCTCTCAGAAGCCCTTCTTTTATCCATTTCAGGCAGTATTTTCGGAGCATTGCTGGGCATCTTCTATAACAGGCTTATGATCCTGGGACTGGATACGCTGTGGACCGGAGCTGTTGGGGAAACCTCACTTGGAACCTATGTGCAACCCGCAACCCTGATGTCAGGTGCATTGATTAATGTGTTAGTCTCCTTTCTGACTCTGATGCTGGTGATGCGTTCGAAACTCAGGGCACAACCTGCACTATCCGTTAAAGGCATCCCACTTAGTCCAAAGGTTCAGTTTAATACACACGGTAAAAGATCAATCATCATCTCAGGCCTGGTATTTCTCCTATTTTTTGTATTTAGCCTTGTCGCTGAAAACCAACAAATACTACTTTCATTAGCAACGGGTGGAATGTTCATGATTCTTTCCATCTTATTGATTTCATACTGGCTTCAAAACAAGACCTTAGTTAATAAAGGCATACCCGGCTATTTCAACTTACTGATAAAGAACCTGTTATTAAAAAGGAAAAGAACGCTGGCATCCATCTCATTATTAGCTATAGGTACTTTCACCATTCTTATTACCGGGGCAAACCAAAGACCTTCCATAGAATCAGAATTTTCACCTGCTTCCGGAACCGGAGGCTTCATCCTCTGGGCTGAATCAACCTTACCCATCCGTGAGGACCTGAACTCTTTGAAAGGCAAGGAAAAGACCGGACTTTCTGATGAACCTGTGCTTGACAATGTTACCTTTTATCAGCTTGATGTTGTGGAAGGTGATGATGCCAGTTGTCTGAACCTGAATATGGTGGCCAAACCATCACTGGTCGGAATCGAACCTGGGGTCTTTAAAAACCTGGGTGCTTTCAGTTTTGAAAAGCCGTCTGAGGGAACTTCCTGGTTGCTTTTAGATTCAGGTGGAGGAAATGTTATCCCGGCCATTGCGGATCAGACGGTTATCACCTGGGGATTACAGAAGAAAGTCGGTGATACCTTACTCTATCTCTCCGAGATGGGCCAACCCCTGAAAATGGTGCTTCAAGCCGGACTCAAAAACTCTATTTTCCAGGGCAATCTATTGATCTCCGAGGGAAACCTTAAGAAATATTTCCCAACACAATATAAGTCGGAATTGATGCTAATTAAGGGGCCTGTTGAAAAACAAGCTGAAATATCTGACCGATTAGAGTATTTACTGGGAGACTATGGCACCACACTTACCTCTACTTCTGAACGACTGGCATCATTCAACGAGGTACAGAACACTTACCTCTCAGTATTCATGATCCTGGGTGGCCTTGGAGTGATCATCGGGGTGATCGGATTAGGGATTATCCTCTTAAAAAATATCCTTGAGAGAAGAAATGAATTAGCCCTTATGCAGGCAATGGGCTTCAGAAACCAACTGATTACAGGCATCCTGGTGGCTGAGCATATGATCATATTATGCTCAGGGATGGTTGTTGGTTTACTTGGGGCTGTGATTGCAATTCTGTTAAGGGATAGTCAGTCATTCCTGCGGATTCCATGGTTGCCTGTCGGTGTAATTCTCCTGTTGATCCTGATCAGTGGATTGCTCTGGATATGGATTCCTGCTCAAAAGGCGATCAGGAGAAACCTGCTGGTCTCCTTGAAAAATGAGTAAAACAATGGTTAAATTGTTGAAAATCCGTTAGAATGATTCTTTTCTAGAGGTAAAAAATACGCATTTCACCAAAAGTCACTCTTCCATGAATTGTAATTCCCGGCAAGGAAGGATTGAAGCCCGGGGATTGGTAAAATAAGTTCCCAAAAGAGGCATTTTTAAGGTCAGGACCCACCAGGCTCCCAAAGGTAGCACTGCCATTCACTTGTATTTCAACATCCCGGTTAAGTACCACCTTTAACTCACCAAATGTACATTCCATATTCAGGTGGAGAGGTTGATCTGGCTTCAGGTCCTGTAGATTAATCGTTCCCGATCCAAAGACAACAGAATAGTTCTGCTGACCGGGTGTAAAATTTAGATTGCTTTCGCCGAACATCGTCTGGCTACCATCAGTCCTGGGTTTTAAACTTCCCTTGATCAGCAGTATCCCAACCCAGATGAGACCTAAGGAGAGAACCAGGGTAAATATGGGGATATTGAGATCAAAAATATTCCGAACAAGGAGTAAAATTCCGAAGAGGACAATTCCTCCTCCAAGTATGGTTGTAGTCGAGTATTTATTATTCATCAAAGCATGATTTCCAACAAATGTACAAAATTGACAGGTTTATTCAACTCCCGGGTGTTTTCAATATATGTTTTTGATACCAGGCATAACAAAGCAGATCATTAGGCCTGTCTATTACTCTTTTCTCCCATCCCGGATTTAAGTCTCTCAATAATCTCAAAAACTGCAGGACAGACAAAGCTGTTTTTTAATGTGATTGGGAGCAACTGGTAGAATCGCCTTCGGTCAGTATGGGGATATTCTCTGCAGGCTTTCGGCCGATTGGTATAGATAGCGCAATAATGGTCGGCACCCAGGAAAGGACATGGCATCGATTTGAATACAAAATCTCCGTCCTCATCTTCCCTGAAATAGGTCTGCATCACTGTCCCCGGCTTCATTTTTAAGCTGGGAGCCATTTTATCGATATCCTGGGTGGTAATCCTGGGTCCCAGTGATTTACAACAATTTCCACATTCCAGGCAATCAATCTCTTCAAACACCTCTTCATGAAGCTGATGGACCTTTTCATCCAGTTTCCTTGGATCCCATTTCGCCAGCTTCCGGAAAAATGCTTCATTCTCCGACTTTTTCTGGGTTGCTTGTTTATGCAGATCCGTTATGTTCATAAAGTGCTGGGTGCTGGGTGCTGGGTGCTGGGTGCTGGGTGCTGGAGTGCTGAGTGCTGAGTGCTGGAGTGCTGGGTGTCCAGAAGGGGAGCCACTGGTTCTGAGTGCCGGGAATTTTCAGTGGAAAGTTTTTAGTAATTATTGAGTTAAGGGATTATGCGTAAAAAAGAACCACAAATCCGCCGGCTGGCGGACAAATGATACACAAATAAACACAAATAAATTCGTGAAAATTCGTGCTTAAATTCGTGTAATTCGTGTTCTATTAATTCTGTCAAAAATCACTCATTGTCGAATTGTCAAATTGTCAAATTGCCGAATTTTCAAATTCTCAAAAGTGTTTACCCCCAACCCCCTATAAATAGGGGGAGTTATCATATTATGAAAATTTTTATTCTCCCAATCTCCCCATTCTCTTCATTCCACATCTCACCATCTCTCCATCTCCTCATCTCTCCATCTCTCCATCTCTCCATCTCCTCATCTCCACATCTCCTAATCCTCACATTTTCAAATTGTCAAATTGTCAAATTGCCGAATTAACTCATCCCTCTCTCCTTCTTAATCTGCTCATACGCTGCCTGCATCTCCTGGAATTTTACTTTCGCGGCTTTCTGAACATCTTCACCCATGGTACTTACCCTGTCCGGATGGTATTTCAAAGCCATCTTCCTGTATGCTTTCTTCACTTCCTCATCATTGGCATCAGGTGTGATCTCCATGATTCTGTAAGCTGAAGTGGTATCTTTGATGAACATTGCCTTAATACTCTCCAGGTCGGCACTGCTGATCCCAAGGCCGGCACTGATTTTCCCTATCATCCTGACCTCTTCGGGATGTGAAACCCCATCAGCCATCGCTATTCCAAACAAGAAATGCAGGAGCTGAAGCCTGCCTGAATACTCCATAAACTGCCGGATCTGACTGCTCACCGCATGAACATCATACTCTTGCTTTAAAATTTCCCTCAGTGCCAGCAATTGCTGTTCTGCTTCATTAATTCCAAACTGTGTCACCAGGAATTGCCTGACATAATCTAGTTCAGATTTTAGGATGCGCTGATCCGATTTCATCACAGCAGCGGCTAATACCAACAAACTGACTTTGAAATCGCCTGATTGCGTATTCCTCCTCATTCCACCCTGTGGAGCCGGGCCGGACTTATCATAAGCATACTCTCCACTGGTCATCCCATCGATCATGGAACCAAACACAAATCCAAGGACAGCCCCTAGGGGTCCACCGGCAGCCCATCCAAGGCCACCTCCAATCCATTTTAAAAACTTTGCCATTTTTCCAATAAAAAAAAGTGATCCGGCAAAAATACATAAGCATTGAAAACGGGACGCCATTGCCGTGTTGACGCCCCGCTCTTTTATGAAATATTAATACTATCCGAGTTTTTCCGACAAAGGAAGTCCATATTCCTCCTCCAACCTGATATCCAAAGCCTCTAAGGCATCGAGAATAGGATTGTAAATTCCGGGTAATACCGGACGATATACCCCTTTTTCCAGGATCTGTCCTTCAAGTATCATCTCAACTGCAATGGCTGCTGGTAATGCAACTGTCCGGGCAATGGAAGTATCCGTGGCAGGTGTTCCGAAATCGAGCATCCTCGATCGGACCACTTCCTGCGAACCATCAGGATAGGATACAAGGAAACTGTGCTGCATTACTACCATATCCCTTTCGGTATGTCCCAATTCCATTTTGCTAATCATAAGGTCACTGGTGACTTCAAAAGGAGAATCTACTCCCCTGTTCATCATAGTTTCATCAAATAATCCCAGCCATTCCATTGCATGAAGGGCATGCGCATTCTCAGGAATTCCAAGATAAGAAGCAACCTTAGTTTTAATCCCGGTAATTTCTTTTTCACCGAGCTGCTTTGCCACCAGGGCAGCATAGCTCATTCCACTCATATCAGTTTTCTCCTGGGAAATGAGGTTCAGGGCTTTGATGGCATCTAAAGTCTCACACCAACCGCTGAAACGGAAGGTACCCCTGCAGATGGTTTTCACCTCAGGGATTCCATACACATCGATATAAGATACCGAGTCTCTGTTCGGATAGATCTCCAGTTGGCCTACATTGGGAAAATCCACCTTCCAGGGATTCTTGAAAAGGTCTTTGGTAGGAATAAATACCTCTTTCCCATCCTTTAGGTATGCGGCATCATTATTCCCTGCCAGAACAACCCCTTTCGGACTCCATGAGAACTTATATTTCAGCGGATTATTCGCAGCTTCAGGTGCAGGTAAAGCGCCGCAGATGGAATAAAACTCATCAATTTTTCCTCCTTTTGCATGAACATGGTCAATGATTCTCATTGCCGACATATGATCAATCCCTGGATCCAGTCCCGATTCATTCAGGATAATAATTCCTGCTTCACGTGCTTCAGCATCGAGTGCCTGCATCTCAGGCTTCACATATGAAGTGGTAACCATATTTCGCCTGTGCTTCAGGCATTGTTTGGCAACAGTAAGATGGAACAGATAAGGAAGAAGACTCACAGTAAGGTCATGCTCCGATACCATCTTCCCAGGGTTTCTTCATCACTTACCTCCCAATTCACCACCTTGCCCAATTCAAAACCGACCACCATCTCCATCGCCCGCTCCGGGGTGTTGGAAGCCACTGTTACCTGGTAATTTTTTCCTAAAAGATGCCTGATGAGTGGTTTTGCCACCAATCCTGCGCCTAATACCAATACTTTTTTCATATGTTGTTACTATTATTGCTGAGTGCTGAGTGCTGAGTGCTGGGTGCTGTGTGAAGTCCAAGTGTCCAAGTTTATTCAGTCCCAAGCTTTTTCAAATTGTCAAATTGTCGAGCCAAAGGCTTCCCTTCGGGAAATTGTCGAATTGTCGAATTGTCGAATTGTCGAATTGTCAAATTGTCAAATTGTCAAATTTTCAAATTTCCAAATTATTCACAAATTCTTCCAGGTACTCAAACTCCGGAGTTAACTTCCCTTTATGAAGAATCAGGCCTTTTTTAATCGGACGTGGAAGGTCCAGGTCCTCAAATTCCTCAGCAAAATCACAATCTGCAATCGGTTTCACGAAATTGGTCAATACATCGGCGAATCCATCTGATGAATCGCGGGGCAATTCAGAAGGTAAAATATCCACAGCCATCACCAGTATCCCATCACCCTTATGTCCCATCTCATAAGTTCTTTCCGAAGGGTGATATACGAATATAGGGTCCTCAATTTCGGTAGCTTTCTCTGTAAATTCAACAGAACCATTCACATCGCAGGAAATATCTCCAACAACCTTAAGTTTAGGAGTACCCTTGGAATAAAGCTTTTCCATATAATCTTTCGTAATCAGCCTTGGGTAACGTTTATCCCAGTAGATACAGTTCACCAGCATATCCAGATGTGGAACGTATTTATCAAAACAACTCTGGTAGTTCTGTGGATTGGCATAATAATCCTGCAAGTCAAATTCGGCCTCGGGATCAATAGGTTCTGCCAGGTCCTTTTCTTTATAAACAACCTTGTAAATCAGATTATTAGGAAGATGAGCCCTGCGCTTCAAGGCCAACAACTTCTCAGGGGAAATCTCCTTGACAGGCAATAATCCTATGATCTCCTGTGCACCTCCTGATACATTTCCATAACCGGTGAAAGCAACAGTGAATGGCCTTAACTCCTCAGGCAATCCATTTTCCGCAATCTCCTGTCCTACAGCGGAAACCGCCTTCTTGGCATCATCCAGGGATGCATAGGTATGTGCTTGTTTTATATGCTGGAATGGAGTCTTATATCCCGCTTCCTTCAGCCTTAATCCCAGGGACCACAATGTGTTGATCATCCCGGCAAGACCGGCATACCTGCCAAAAAAGATGAGACGTTTCCCCTGTTCATCAATGATCTTCTCATAATCAATCAGGTTACAACGCATCTCCATCATCTTTCGGAGCATCGGCATATTATAAGGCTGACCTTTAATAACATGTGAAAAGAAAATATAGGTTTTATCCTCTTCAAAGAAATTAATGGGCATCTCTTTCACTCCAAAAATCACACTGCACTTCTTCAGGTCCTTCGCCATTTTAGCCCCGGCCTTCAGGTACTCTTCCTCGGTAAAAACCCTTTTATCGGAATGCTGCACAATGATATCCAGCTTCTTATTCTTTACCAGTTTCTCAACATGCCTGGGGGTAAGAGGGGCCCGGCGCTCCATGGCATATTTATCTTCATGCCTGATTCCAATAAAATTACTCATTCAATCGATTTGATTTTGCTTCCGTAGCACGGAAATCATAGGTTTATTTTAAAGAAAAGCCTGTATTATCAAGTATTCCATGAATTCCTGATGGCATGGCAAACATATCAAAATTTTAATACATTTGCATGCATTCCAACAAAATTGTTTTTCAATTCACAAAGCAGGTATGGAACAGGATACAGCGCCGGTTGTAAAACCCGGTTTACTGAAAAGGATCTTCCGGTT
Source organism: Bacteroidales bacterium (assembly GCA_016707785.1). Lineage (NCBI taxonomy): Bacteria > Pseudomonadati > Bacteroidota > Bacteroidia > Bacteroidales > Bacteroidales bacterium. The sequence goes on from JADJGZ010000058.1 coordinate 69,703, forward strand.
TATTAAATGGAGTATTATCCTTTTCCTGGCTTCAACCATCCTCGTTACTATCCTCTACCGTTTCATAAATCCACCTGTTACCCCGCTCATGATGATACGGGTTGTAGAGCAACTTGCCGATAACGAAAAGCCCCGGCTCATCAAGGATTGGGTTGCTCTTGAAGATATCTCAGACAATATGAAACTGGCTGTGATTGCTTCAGAAGATAATAACTTCGAAAGTCATTTCGGTGTCGATTTCAAAGCCATTAAAAAGGCTAATAAACTGAATAAAAAAGGAAAGAAACTGAGAGGTGCCAGTACCATTACTCAACAAACGGCAAAAAATGTGTTCCTCTGGCCCGACCGTACCTGGGTGAGAAAAGGGCTGGAACTCTACTTCACCGGACTGATCGAGGTATTCTGGGGCAAAAAAAGGATTATGGAAGTCTATCTGAATGTGATAGAAATGGGGACTGGAATCTATGGAGTAGAGGAAGCTGCACAAACCTACTTCAAAAAATCTGCTTCCAGGCTCTCACGATCTGAAGCCGCTGCCATTGCCGCCGTTCTGCCAAATCCCTTGCGCTGGCGCCCAGATAAGCCCACATCTTATATCCAGAAAAAGAAAGGCTGGATACAATGGAACATGAACAATGTGGTAAAGCCGGAATGGTGATCCCTTGCCTTGAATGATTCTAATCAATATTTTGACCACTAATCTGGTCTGAAAGTTGTTAAGAAAATCCTGATAACAAAACGAGAAAATAACCTTGTAACCTCTATTGCCATGAAAAAGATGCTACTCTTCACGGCCATTGTCTGCCTGGCCACCCTGCTGAAAGCACAGAACACCAACCTGATCTTCTTCACCGAACAAGGTGAACGCTTTTCAGTTGTATTGAATGGAGTCCTTCAAAACCTTCAACCTGAAACCAATATCAAGGTTACCGACCTTCCTGCACCAAGCTATAAACTGAAGCTGATCTTTGAAGATAAAAAAATTGCAGACCTGGATAAAAACCTCTTTTTCAACCAGGGCACTGAAACCACATTCTGCATAAAGAAAAACAAAAACCAGGAGTATGTGGTACGTTTCATGAATGAGGTTCCTATTGAAGAAGCTCCAAGACCTGTTGCTCAACAGCAGGTGATTGTATATCATCCTGAGCCAGTTACAGCTACCACTACAACCACTACCACCACTATCAATAATCCCGGTATGGGAGGAGGCGGTGTTGGAGTGAGTGTTACAGATCCCTACTCAGGAACCAACCTGAATATTAATATGAATGTGGGAGGTGTTGGCACTCAATCCTCAACCACCACCACCACGACAACAACTACTTCTTCAGGAGGTTATGAGAACAACTACTCAAATAATCAGTACGAGGACAATCGCAATGATGGTGAAGGCCATGGACATGGAAACCATAACAAACCTCATGAAGAACGGTATATCCTGCCAGGCTACAATGGTGTGTATGGCTGTCCTTTCCCAATGGCCCCTTCCGATTTCGAACAGGCTAAGCAATCCATCAAATCCAAGAGTTTCGAGGACAGCAAGCTTACCATTGCCAAGCAGATCATCAATACCAACTGTCTACTGAGCGGACAGGTAAAGGAAATTATGCTGCTTTTCTCGTTTGAAGATACCCGCCTCGAACTGGCTAAATTTGCTTATGGTTATACGCTTGATATCGGGAATTACTATAAGGTTAATGATGCCTTTACTTTTGAGTCATCGATTGATGAACTGAATACGTATACTGCTGGGTTCAGACGATAATATTGAACTACTCTGAAAAAGAAGCTGTTCTGAAAAGGGCAGCTTCTTTTATCCACGAATCCGCCGGCTGGCGGACGAATCTTATTCTCAGATGAATGACACGAATGGATTTCTGATATTAGAAAATAAGTGCTATTGGCGACAAAAAGAACACAAATTACACAAATCCGCCGGCTGGCGGACAAATAAACACAAATTTAATCCGTGAAAATCCGCGGAGTAATCCGTCCGTCAGGCGACGGATCCGTGTGCCATTTGCCGAGTTCTCCGCTGAGCCAGCACAGCTAATCTAGTACATTCTCTGCCGCTTCAGCAAATACGGCAGCAGCACCTGTTCAAAACCCTTATTAATATCCGCTTCCACGAAATCGATGCTATATTGTGCGCACTTCATCTTTAACCGGCTATTAAATTCACGGATCGCCTCCAGGTAGTTATTCCGCACTTCTGCAGGAAGCACTTTTACCTCTTCCCCCGATTCAAGATCGATGAACTTATAAGGACGGTTATCATAGCTGAAATCCAGCTCCATAGACTGATCCACTACATGGAAGAGGATCACTTCATGTTTGTTGTAGCGCAGATGTTGCAACGCATCAAAAAGGGCTTCATTATCATCATTCCCCGAAAACATATCGCTGAATAATGCCACTAATGAACGCTTATGAATGTTCTCTGCAATGAAATGAAGGGATTCCGCCACATTTGACTGCTTTTGGCTCTCCACATGAATAGGAGTAAGCAGTTTTTCCAACTCCCCGAACAGGTAACGATGATGCACCAGGTTCGAACGGGTTGGGGTATGCAACTCCATTTTTTCACTGAACAGGCTAAGCCCCACAGCATCTCTCTGTTTGCGCAACATATACATCATAGCTGCGGCAGCATATACTGAAAATAGTATCTTATTGGGCTGTTCAAAACTCACTGCATCCCGCACAGGAAAATACATGGAAGAGGAGTTATCGATAACAACCTGGCAACGCAGGTTGGTCTCTTCCTCATAACGTTTCACATAGAGCCGGTCAGTGCGGCCGTATAGCTTCCAGTCGATATGTCGGGTAGGCTCCCCGGGATTATATAGGCGATGTTCTGAGAACTCCACCGAAAATCCATGGAACGGACTCTTGTGCAAACCTACAATGAACCCTTCCACAACTTGTTTGGCAAGGAATTCAAGGTTCCCGAAACGGTTCAGCCTGGTTTGGTCAATAGATTCCGGCATATATTAGTCTTTCAGTTTTTACTAACTGGGGTATTACATTCTGCCCCTTAGCGTTGTTGATTCTTAGTGACAAGAAGACAAAATTACTGCACTTCACGATTTGAACACAAGGCAAAAAATGGACACCCTTTTAAACAATAAAGACCCACAATCGCAGGAGATAACAAGCTCCCGGAGTTTGTGAGTCCCTAAATATAAGGTATGCCTGATTAGAAAAGTTTTTCCAGTTTCCCTACCAGTACACTTTTGGGAACAGCACCTACCTGTTTATCGGCGATTTCGCCATTTTTCAGGAAAAGGATTGTAGGGATATTCCTGACGCCATACTTGCTGGTGACCCCGGGATTACTATCCACATCCAGTTTACCTATTACGGCCTTGCCTTCGTATTCCTTTGCCATCTCTTCAATGATAGGCCCTACCATGCGGCAAGGTCCGCACCATTCTGCCCAAAGGTCAACAATTACGGGCTTGTCCGATTTAATAGCAAGCTCTTCAAAATTAGCGTCGTTAAATTCTAATGCCATAGCTGATTAATATTAAAGGATTGTGTTTTCAGTGATGAATACAAAAGTAGAATTAATTGTTCGTTGCAGTTGTTATTTTCTCAAGAAATTTTTCAGGGAAGATTTCTGGTTTTTGTTAAGTCAGTGCTGAGTGCCGAGTGCCGAGTGCCGAGTGCCGGGTGCTGAGTGCTGGGTGCCGAGTGCCGAGTGCCGAGTGCCGTAGAGTCCAGAAAATTGAACGCGCCTGCCTGCCGGCGAGGCAGGGATGACGTGGTTCATACCGCGGATTTACATGTCTCCTCATCTCCCCATCTCCCCATCTCCCCATCTCCTCTCCCCATCTCCCCATCTCATCTCCCATCCCCTTCTCCCCATCTCCTCATCTCCCCATCTCCTCATCTCCCCATCTCCCCATCCCCTAATCTCCACATCTCCTAATTTCCTAATCTCCAAATCAAAATCCACAATCCGAAATCCGCAATCCACAATTATTAGCACTAACTTAAGCAATGATACTCACTGCCATTCCCCCGAGCATCTTCAGCTCGCGGAGAGCCACAGAAGGCTGCACCTTATGTTTTCCGGTATGCATATCCACCTTATAATTTTCATCAAGATCCACGAAGCTGACACGAATACGGCAATCTCCCTTATGCGCCTTAATAACCTTCACCATAGCCGTTACCAGCTTATCATTAATACTGCTGATCGGAATCTTGATACTGATCTGCTTCGCCATCTTATCCATCGCATCAGCCAACAGACTCATACTATTGATCTTAAGCTCAGGCATATCCGCTTTCCCATATCTGTTCTGCACTTTTGCACGTATCATCAACGACTTATCCTCTTCCAATAAATGTCTCATTTTGAGATAATCCTCACCGAACAGGGCAAATTCTACCTGGTCATCAAAGTCCTCCACGACGAAACGCCCATAGGCATTGCCATTCTTTGCAGTTTCATGCCGCACCTTGGAAACGATCCCGGCAAAAATGAACTCCTTCCCTCCTGCCGTGAGAATGTTTTCCTTGGCCTTCTTTATGGAGGTATTGCAGAAGGCATTAATCTCCTCCCTGTAATCATCCAGCGGATGGCCTGTAATAAAGAATCCGGCTACATTTTTCTCTCTGCGTAACTTCTCAAGGTTCGACCAGGGCTCACAAAAGGGAATCCTCGGGTCAGGGATATCTACGGTACCCATCTCACCAAACAGGGATTGCTGGGTCGATTGCTGGTTGGCCTGGTAAGTGGCTCCAAAACGAATAAGTTTCTCAATGAAGGTAGCATCCTCATTGGAATCCTGGGCAAAAAACTGCGCCCGGTGCATGCCCTCAAAGCTATCAAAAGCGCCTGCCTGTGCAAGGGCTTCAAAAGTGCTCTTATTTACGGTGCGCAGATTCACCCGCTTCACAAATTCAAAGATTGAGGTAAAAACCCCGTTCTCATCACGCTCTTTAATGGCAGCATCCGCCGCAGCTTCTCCCACTCCCTTTAGCGCCATCAATCCGAAACGAATCTGTCCATTCTTATTGACGGTAAAATCGAGGAAGGATTCATTGATATCCGGACCTAAGACCTTCATGCCCATTCTCCGGCATTCATCAAGGTAGAAGGTGATTTTCTCCAGGTTGCTAAGGTTGCTGGTAAGCAGAGCAGCCATATATTCCGCCGGGTAATGAACTTTGAGGTAGGCGGTTTGATAAGCTACCAGCGCATAACAAGTGGAATGCGACTTATTGAAGGCATAGGATGCAAAATCTTCCCAGTCGGACCATACCTTGTTCAGCTTATCTTCCGGGTGCCCCTTGGCTTTACCTCCTTCAATAAATTCGGGTTTCAGCTTGACCAGCTTCTCGCGTATCTTCTTCCCCATGGCTTTGCGCAGCTCATCGGCACGACCCTTGCTGAAACCGGCAATATGCTGCGATAACAACATCACCTGTTCCTGGTACACCGTGATCCCGTAAGTCTCCTTCAACACCCCTTCCATTGCGGGAAGGTCATACTGAATAGCCTCTTTCCCATGCTTGCGGTTGATATAGTTGGGGATATATTTCATGGGGCCCGGACGGAACAAGGCGTTCATGGCGATCAGGTCCTCGAATTTATCAGGTTTTAGCAGTTTGAGCCATTGCTGCATCCCGTCACTTTCAAACTGGAAAGTACCATTGGTTTCGGCACGCTGGTAAAGTCCAAAAGTCTCAGCATCATCCAGGGGCATGCTGTCGAGATCGATGGTCACATTATGGTTCTGCTTGATCAGTTTCAGGGCATCCCTCAAAATGGTGAGGTTCTTGAGACCCAGGAAGTCCATCTTGATAACCCCGGCCTCTTCAATGCTATTCCCTTCAATTTGTGTGACCCATAGAGGAGAATCCTTAGCCGTGCAGACAGGAATCAACTCCGTCAAATCATAGGGGGCAATAATGATACCCGCAGCATGAATACCGGTATTCCTCACTGACCCTTCCAGGACTTCAGCTTCACGCAATACCTTCTTCTGCAGCACCATGATGCTGTCGGTGCCCTCATAATTATACAGCTCGCGGATCCTGCGGACATTCTCCAGGTCTTCACCAGGCAAACCGTCTTTTTCCTCCAGCGACTTCTCCCCTTCCTTTGTAGTGATGGGAGCAGTAAGGACCCGTTTCAGGGAGATGCCCGGCTTATCGGGCACCATCTTGGTGAGGTTATTGCTCAGCGACAGATCGAGCTCAAGAACTCGTGCTACATCCTTGATACTCAGCTTGGCAGCCATAGTGCCGAAGGTAACGATCTGTGCCACCTGGTTCTGACCGTATTTTTCAACCACATAATCAATCACACGCTGCCGTCCCTGGTCGTCGAAATCGGTATCGATATCAGGCATTGAGATGCGCTCCGGATTGAGGAAACGCTCAAACAGCAGGTCATATTTGATGGGGTCAATATTGGTGATTCCGATACAGTAAGCTACCACGCTTCCGGCAGCCGAACCGCGGCCCGGACCGATATATACCCCCATTTCCCTGCCAGATCGGATAAAATCACTCACAATCAGGAAGTAGCCTGCAAAACCCATATCGTGGATGGTGCGCAGCTCGAAATCAATACGGTCCTGCAGGTCGGGGCCCACGGAGCCGTAGCGTACCTTAGCTCCCTGGTAGGTGATGAATTTCAGGTATTCCCATTGGTTACGCACATCGGCAGTGAGGATCTTCTGGCCGGTATCCACATGAGTAGTATGGATAACAAATTTCTCCGGGACCGGGAAGTTAGGCAAAAGGATATCCTTGGTAAGCTTCAGCACTTCCACCTTATCCACGATCTCATTGGTATTGTCGATAGCTTCGGGCAAATCGGCAAAAAGCCCGCTCATCTCCTCGGTTTTCTTCAGATAGAACTGGTCGTTGTAGAAGGCAAAGCGGGTACCCTTTGTGAAAGTATCATCATCGCCATAATCCCTGAAGGTAGGCGTGCTTTGTTTTTCCCCGGTATTGATACACAGCAGGATATCGTGGGCATTGAAGTCTCGTTGTTCCACATAATGCGAGTCATTGCTGGCTATCATCTTCACCCCGTACTTTTTGGCGAAACGCTTCAGGACTTCATTTACCTGATCCTGTTCGGGGATGCTGTGGCGTTGAAGTTCAACGTAGTAGTCTTCGCCGAAGAGATCGAGCCACCATTTAAACGCCTTCTCCCCTTCTGCTTCCCCTTTGCGGAGAATGGTTCGGGGCACATCGGCAGCCAGGCAGCAGGTAGTGGCAATCAGGCCTTTATGGTATCGGACGATCAGTTCCTTATCGATACGCGGGTATTTGCTGTAGAGTCCTTCGATATAACCCAGGGAACAAAGTTTGACCAGGTTCGAGTACCCCTCGGCATTTTTGGCAAGCAGCAATTGGTGGCGGCGGTCGTCACGTTCTCCTCCCCCGAATTTCTTGCGGTGGCGATCTTCCACCACGTAGAACTCGCAGCCCACGATGGGTTTAATGATGGTTTCGCCGTTCTTATTGAATTTCTCTGCTTCTTTCACGAACTGGAAGACCCCAAACATATTGCCATGGTCGGTAATTGCCAGTCCCGGCATGCCATCGCTCGTTGCCTTTTTGAACATGGCGGAAATATCGGCGGCCCCGTCGAGCAGGGAATATTGTGAATGTACGTGTGACTGAAGCGTGGCATTATAGATACTTAGGTGGAGGGGTGGGCATTATAGAAATCTTGATATTCTGCTTATTGAAAATAATCGGGCAACGACATTACTGATTTAAATTTGGGGTGCATTTCCAGATTTCAGATTAACAGTTAATCTCCTGGATGAATTTTTCAAATAACTCATCTTTTGCACAACCGGATACTGATTATTAACACTTTAACATCCCCAACTTCGCATTGCTAAAATATCGAAAAGGAATGGCTTCCCCTTGGATTGTTGAAAACTATGCAATACTTTTTGTCGCTTCCCCGAACTACTTCAGTTTCATTTTCCAACACAAAAATCAATGTTAAATAACCATAGAAATATTTGTCTGGAGTTGATGGATGTATTGAATTTATTTAGATATATTTGATTACTTGCAATAAATAAGACTGCAGATATTTAAATGCGGACTAAGAGCCTGTTCAAAAATTCAATTTATGACACCCCTATCCATTAATGCTTGAAGAATCCAGAATTAAACATCCGACATTAGAAATCCGACATTAGACATTAGACATTAGACATCCGACATTAGACACCCGCCTGACCGAGGGAATCATACTCATTATTGATAATTCATTCAGTCGGGCAGGTCAAAGACCCAAGATCCAAGACCCAAGATCCAAGACCCAAGATCCAAAACCCAAAATCCAAAACCCAAGATCCAAAACCCAAGATCCAACATCCTGAACATCCAACATCCGACATCCGACATTAGACATCCGACATTAAACATCCGACATTAAACATCCGACATTAAACGACATTAGACATCCGACATCCGACATTAGACATCCAAATAACGTCTGCCTTTGCCATTTTCAAGTTAAAAACAATCCTATGAATAAGCTGATAATACTTGTGATAATAATTGCAAATTGCTATATTTCATTTGCACAGAATCCGGATAAATCGGCATTGGAAAAGAATTTCAGAACCCCGGGGATGGCCAGGTTCAAGAATGAAAATTTCTTGCGTGCCAACCCTGAATTCAGGTGGAAGGATTACTTTTACTCCACTTTTTTTAATATTGGCTATCAATCTGGTCCAAGCCCCCTTTTTGTTACAGATTTTTTGGATATGGGAGGCAAATATTTCCATGCTAAACTTTTCTCTTCTTATTCATTTGATAAACCTTATATCAAAAAGGAAAAAACAAACTTAGGATACTGGCTTCCTTTCGGGCTCAGTTATCCTTTAGTCACAGGCTCTAACTACAATATAAGTCTTAGATGCGATTATTATTGGGCAATTCATTTCAGTGATCATTCGGAATATGATGATCCGGAAAACTATAAACAAAGACCAAGTTTACTGGATTTTCAGGTTCAAATGGATTTATACCTGAAACAGGCAATTTCGCGCCTGAGCGTTGTTTATGGATACAGGCATCAGCTTTCCGACTGGAATGTGGTTGAATCAGCTATACCAGTTTACTCAAATAATTTAACCGGTTCATATGTAGGATTGACCTGGGGATTCGGGGTATCATTCAAGGAAAATTATGGACTTAGTAACTGGAAAATAGCTAAAAAGGAAAATACAATTATCTCCTTTGAAAAATTCCTTAAAACCTATCCAGGTTCTCATTATGAAAAGGAGGCCAATGCAAGGCTCGAATATGCTGCGTTTCAAACATTTGAAAAAGGCAGTATTGATGACTGCAACTACTACATGACTAAGTTTCCGTCAGGATATTATTTAAGCGAAGCCCAGAACAGGAAAGAGGAACTGGTGGAAGAAAACACTTATAAAATCGCAGTCACCAAAGGATCAATTCCTGAGTGTAACCACTATCTCGCCAAGTATAAGAACGGGAAATATGTGCGCGAAGTGGAGACCCGGAAAATTGAGATTTATGCAGAAATGAAAGAAGACAGCATATATAATCAGTCGAAAAACGGCGGAATTGAAGATTGCAACAATTACCTGGTAAACTACCCATCAGGAAAATATGTTCAGACTGTTGAAGCAAAGAAAGAAAAGCTGACAAAGGAGGTAGAAGAAGAACTCAATTCATACAATAAACTTTTAAACAGCACCAGTGTAGCTGACATGCAACGTCATCTTGCGGCATTTCCTAACGGGAATCACAAGGCTGAAGTAAAAAAGATGATTGAACCGCTGCTCTACAAAGCTGCCGTGGAAGCCGACTGGTATACCGATTATGAAACCTATATCAAAATCTGTCCGGACGGTTCAAACATTGAGAAAGTAACCCAGCGGCTGGAATTCCTGCGTACTCATACTGCAAAGATAAAAGTAGATTATCCCGCTAATGAGAAAGGAGGAGATAGTCCATATTCCAATGTTTCCAGTCCTTATTTCGAAATAAATACAACCTTTAGTGAAACAGGAGGAGAAGTAGGATATAAGCTTCACGGTTCCGGTTGGATCTACGATAAAAATGGCGATCAATGGGGCCACAGTGGTTACTCAATTGACCGTGGGACTGTTACTGTTAAACCCGGTAAAAAGGAAGTTGAGGAGTATTGGTGTTCAGGTATAGATTTCCGTGGCGGGTATGCCCTATTTAATTGGACAGGCGAAGATGCCGGTGGGCATCCGTTGAGTGTTCAGGTAAGAGTTAATCTGCAATAATAAAGGAGGCTGTTGAAATTCAATTAGTGGGAAATTAGGTGTTCTGAAGTTGACAAAGTATGAATGGAACAAAACCCACACAAATCCGCTGGCTGGCGGACAAATCCAACACAAATAAGCACAAATGAAATCTCACATTAATTCCACTTTTTCATTCGTTATTCTGTGTTATGTGTTTTGAGTTTTTTCCCCATGAAGCAGAATCTCCTAAAGGGAACAAAAACACTTAATATTAAACACATAACTCATAATCAATAAGTTAATGTTAATTTGCCCCAAAGGGGAACCTTCGGCTCATATTAATATTTTCATTTAAGGATTCGTGCTTTATTCGTGTATTCGTGGCATTTTTTATCAAGTTGCAAAGAGAACAAAAACGCCCATAAATCCGCCAGCTGGCAGACAAATCCTACACAAATTGACACAAATGAAATCTCACGTTAATTTCACTTTTTCATTTTTTATTCTGTGTTATGTGTTTTGAGTTTTTTGCCATGAAGTAAAATCTCGAACAGGGAGCAAAAACACTTAATATTAAACACATAACTCATAATCAATAAGTTATTAAGATTTGCATTTTGCCCCAAAGGGGAGCCTTTGGCTCATTTTAAATTTTATATCCACAATTGTTCCCGAATTTCCACACATTTTACATCAGCCATCCGACATTAAACATTAGCCATCCATCCGACAATAAACATTAGCCATCCAACATCCGACATTAAAATTCTCCCAATCAATAGATCTTCCATTCACATCTCCATCTAAATCAACAATCAAATCAACAATCCGAAATCAACATTATCTCTCCCCTCCGGCATTCACCCCCCATTTTTCCGCTGTTCAAGGAGGAATTTGCCGCTTCCGCCGCTTTATTTTTTAATTGAAACACAATATCGCTATACATTTGCGTCATAGTCAGGAAATCTGCATATCATCTTTTATTACCAGGTACTATGAATTGGAGAAAAATCCTTTTGCTTCCCGGACTGATACTATTACTCCAGGGAGCAAGCGCACAGAAAATGGTCGAAATGAACCTTCAGCAATGCCTGGAAGCGGCGTTGCAAAACGACCTTCGTGTCAAGCTATCCACAATGGACCAGGAGAAACTGAAATACCAGGTCCGCCAGACAGCCGGCACCGGTCTTCCCCAGGTCAGTGCCTCGGGTAGTTTCCAGAATTTCCTGAAACTTCCCACCCAGCTGATTCCGGGTGAGTTTTTCGGAGAGCCGGGCAAACTCATACCCGTGCAGTTCGGAACCAATTATAATATGTCAGGTGGCATACAGGTGTCACAATTGATCTATAACCAATCTTTCATGGTTTCACTCGGAATTGCAAAACGACTGCTCGAACAAGGAAACCTGGAAATTGAGAAGAGCCGGCAGAGCACGGTATATGATATTGCACAGCTTTATTATATGGCCGTCCTTACCCACCAGCAGATCCAATATATGGCAGAGACACTGGAAAAACTCGATTCCCTCACCTTTCTTACCAAAATTCAGCTTGACAGACAATTGATCAGGCAGGTGGATTTCGACCGGGTAAATGTGAACCGCAACAACCTGGTGACCGAAACCAGTAACCTAAAGCTCATGCTCTCGCAGCAGCTCAATATGCTCAAGTATTTCACAGGTTATGCTCCCACCGATTCCCTCATGCTGACAACCACCGTCTTTGAAAGCAGCCTGAAGCCTTATTCACCTGCAAATAGTGAGAATCACCTCAGTCTGAGGGAGATCGACCAGCAGAAGCTGCTTTTAGGATTGCAGATGGACCTGGTGCACTCGCAGTCGATGCCTTACCTCGCGGCATTCGGAGATTTCAGCTACAATAACCAGCAGAATAAGTTCAAGCCTTTATTTTCTGATAAGAATGGATGGCTGGGCACTTCGGTGGTCGGACTCTCATTGAACGTCCCTTTGTACAATGGCGGACAGAGGTATAACCAGTTGAAGCAATACAAGGTACAATACAAGGAGCTGGAGTTAGGCAGGGATTATGCCAAAAGGATGATTGAAACCGATACCCGGAATGCCATGTTAAAGGTCCAAAGCCTGCAGCAAACAGCAGAGTCGCAGCAGAAAAATGTAGTGCTGGCTGAAGATGTTTATAAGGTGATGTTCGATCAATACAGCCAGGGTTATGCGTCCCTTACTGACCTGCTCAGTGCGGAGAGCGCTAAAATATCGGCCAGGGGAAGTTATGCACAGGCACTGGCACAGTTGCGGATTGCCGAGCTAGACCTGCTCAAATCAAAAGGAATGTTACTGGATCTTATTAAATAATTGAAGTTGACTCTTTCTTAGAGCGAATAAGGTAACTACCACTAAGACGCTAATGGCACTTAGAAATACAAAGAACAAAAAATTGAACATCGGAAAATAACAACACCTCATATGAAAAAGATCATCATTATCAGCATTATAGTCCTTGTTGCAGTTGCAGGGATTTTCAAGCTATACGTCAATAAAAAGCAGATCGAGGCCAATTCGGCACCCCGACAGAGCAAGGTAAGTGTGCCTGTTTTTATTGAAGAAGTAAAAATAATCAAGGCAGATAATAGCTTCCAGGTGAATGGTTCCTTTGAACCCGCTCATGAGACCATGATCATCTCCCAGACCCAGGGAAAGATCGTGAAACTGGAATTCAATAACGGTGATTTCGTGAAAGAAGGACAGTTGCTGGCCAGCTGCGATCTCGAATTGCTGGAAGCCCAGCGGGAACTCGCGGAAGCCAATCTAAACAAGGCAAAAAAGGATCTGAAGAAGTTCCAGGAAATGCTTCAGTCGAAGGCTGCCACACAGACACAGGTGGATGAATTACAACTTGCCCTTTACAATGCCCAGGCCAGTTTTGTGACTGTAAATAAGCAGATCGAATATTCAAAGATCACGGCTCCTTTTAGTGGGTATATTACGGCTAAGCATGCGGAAAAGGGCAGTATGATTATGCCCGGCAGTATGATTGCAGAGATCATGGACATCAGCACGATGAAGTTCAATGCAGGTGTTGCTGAGCCCGACCTGGTAAAGATCAGGCTGAACCAGCAGGTGAAAATCAAGGCAGATATCTATGAAGGCTTTACCTATACCGGAAGAATCAGGAACATAGGCATGAAAGCCGATGGATCACGACGTTTCCCTGTGGAGATAGAAGTCAGCAACAATACCGGCAAGCCAATCCGATCGGGTATGTACGGACAGGCATTCTTCAGCAGTGAAGGCACCCACGATGCCATGGTAATCCCGAGAACGGCACTGGTAGGCAGCATCAAGGACCCGGTAGTGTTCATTGTGGAAAACGACAAAGCGGTGAAACGCTCCATCAAAGCCGGTTCCGCCACCGAAACCACTATAGAGGTCCTGGAGGGCCTGAAAGCTGGCGAGAAGGTGGTGATTTCCGGACAGATCAACCTGGATGACAATACTGCGGTGAGAATTTCAAACGCTAAATAACAGTTAATCATGAATATCACTGAACTATCCATAAAACGGCCTTCCCTGATCGTGGTGATTTTTGCCGTCCTCACCTTCCTGGGTATAGTGAGCTTTAGAGCACTCAATTATGAATTGCTTCCCAAGTTTTCGCAACCCGTGCTGCTGGTCATCACCCCTTATCCCGGTGCCTCTCCCCGTGAGGTGGAGAACATGGTTACCAAGAACATTGAAGATGCCATTTCCTCCCTGGAACAGATTGATAATATACAGTCAACTTCCTATGAAGGGGTCTCTGTTTCCGTGATTATCTTCAACAGTGATGCAGACATGACCAAAGCGCTTCAGAACTGTCAGCTTAAACTGAACAATGTCCGCGAAGGGCTTCCACAGGATGTGCATTCACCGATCATCTATAATTTCTCGATGGATGATATGCCCATTATCCGAATGGGGATCACAGCCGATATTCCGTCAACAGAGCTGTATGATATTGTCAAGCAGAAACTTCGTCCAAGGTTATCAACCCTACAGGGAGTTTCGCAAGTTGAAATGATTGGAGGTGAGGAACGCGAAATCCGTGTGAGTGTTGACAATGAGAAGCTGGAAGCAAGAGGGATTTCTATCCTGAATATCTCGCAGGCGGTTCAGGCTTCCAATATCGACTTCCCCACAGGCAAAATCAAAGGCGAAAATGCCCAGGTGATTATCCGTCTCTCGGGAAAATTCACCGACCTGGAGAGTCTGAAAGAACTAGTGGTTAGTGTAGATGCCAGCGGATCTCCCGTGAAGCTGAAAGATGTAGCCGATGTACTTGACACCAAGAAGGAAACCAGAAACATATACCGCATCAATGGGGTAAATTCGTTGGGAATCAATTTATACAAACAGCCCGATGGAAATGAGGTAAAGGTTAGTGAGGGTGTGAAGAAAGAGATCAGCAAGATCGAAGATATGTACAAGGACATTAACCTGAAGGTGAAGATTGCCAACGACACTTCCGATTTCACGCTCACCTCTGCCAATGCTGTAGAAAGAGACCTGTTGCTGGCCATCTGCCTTGTAGCACTGGTGATGCTGGTATTCCTGCATAGTCTGCGAAATTCCTTTATTGTGATGGTTGCTATTCCAGCTTCACTCATTTCCACTTTTATCGGGATGAGTATGCTCGATTTCTCCCTCAATATAATTTCGATGATAGCCATTGCGCTGGTAATTGGGATCCTGGTGGATGACTCTATCGTGGTACTTGAAAACATCTACCGCCACCTGGAGAAAGGTAAGAACCGGAGACAGGCGGCCATTGACGGACGAAACGAGATCAGCTATACGGCCCTTTCCATTACGATGGTGGATGTGGTGGTTTTCCTTCCGATCGCGGTGATTACCAGTATGATTTCAGGAATGTTGCGACAATTTGCCCTGGTAGTAGTGATATCCACCCTGCTGAGTTTATTTGTTTCCTTTACCCTCACGCCTTTGCTGGCTTCCAGGTTTGCCAAATTTGAGCAATACCGGAAGGGATCATTCATGGGTAAACTGATTGAGGTGTTTGAACGCTGGCTATCAAATATCACCAATGGATATGGTAAGCTGCTTGGCTGGTCGCTGCGGCATAAGTTCATCATCATGGGAGGGGCTACACTTATCCTGTTCTCTTCCCTCCTGTTACCTGCCCTTGGATTCATCGGATCAGAATTTATCAGTCTGGGCGACCGTGGTGAGGTCATTATCCAGTTGGAACTGCCTAAGGACGCCACCATTGAGCAAACCAACCTGCTGACACTACAGGCGGAACAGTACATTATGAAGCAGCCTGTTGTGAATGAAGTTTTCTCTACAGTCGGGATCACCTCAGGATTTGATGCCGGAGCCGGTAATTCCTATAAATCAGAGATCTATGTGAAGATGATAGAGAAGGAAAAAAGAAAGATCACTGCAGATCAGTTTGCATGGCAGCTAAAGGAGGATCTTACCAGCCGGCTGACCGGGGTAAAGGTGCGCTCTACCATAGTTTCCCTGCTGGGGACCTCTGATATGGATCCTATACAGTTTGTGGTAGCAGGCTCTAACATGGATACGCTCATGCATTATGCGAAGATGATTGAATCGGAAGTTAAAAAGGTTCCGGGCAGTGCTGAAGTGAAGCTCACGGTAGAAGAAGGCAATCCTGAAATCAGTGTGAAGATCGACCGTGATAAGATGGCGAAAATGGGTTTGAATATGGCTATTGTGGGTGCTACCATGCAGAATGCTTTCACAGGAAATACTGATTCCAAGTTCTCGCAGGGGGTGAATGATTATGATATCAATATTACAATGGATGCCTTCAATAAGAAGGAAATCAATGATATCGCCAATCTTTCCTTTATGAATGCAGCAGGACAGATCGTGCGCCTGAACCAGTTTGCCACCCTCACCCCCACTACTGGAACCACAGTATTGCAGCGTTACAACAGGCAATCGTCGGTAACCGTTAGTTCTCAAGTTGTTGGCAGACCGGTGGGTTCGGTTGGAGAAGAATGTGTGAAAAGGCTGGATAAGATCAAGCTGCCGGCAGATGTTTCACTTATCAAGGAAGGTGACCTGAAATACCAGACAGAGGCCTTCAGCAGTCTGTTCCTGGCATTCCTGGCTTCTATACTTTTTGTGTATCTCATTATGGTGGCACTGTATGATTCCTATATCCATCCATTTATCGTTTTATTTTCAATACCACTTGCCATTGTAGGGGCACTTTATGCACTGGCTCTGGCTCAGGAATCGCTAACCATTTTCTCGATTCTGGGTATCATTATGCTGGTGGGACTTGTTGGAAAGAACGCCATTTTGCTGGTTGATTTTACCAATCAGTTGAAACGGGAAGGGATGGCTACGGTGGAAGCTTTGATTGAGGCGGGGCGAGTGAGACTGCGCCCAATCCTCATGACTACACTTTCGATGATATTCGGTATGATGCCGATTGCAATAGCTACAGGAGCAGGTTCTGAATGGAAGAACGGCATAGCCATTGCCATTATCGGTGGATTGACCAGTTCGTTACTACTGACTTTGGTTGTTGTACCGGTGATGTATTATCTTATGGATAAGCTGATGGAGAAGTTTCACCGCAAAAGCAGGAAAGTGGCAGATGTAAAAGAGATTTAATTACAGACTAATAAGTTATTATTCCCAAGGTTTATTAAACACAATAGGCACAATAGAGCACAATAGGAAAGCACAATAGGGAATCTCTATTGTGTCCTATGTGCCTACTGTGGTTTAAAAAAGATTTCACTGAATACCAATTTTCTGATTCTAATAAATTCTTGATTATCAGCGGAAATCAAAAACACAATAGTCACAATAGAGCACAATAGAAAACCACAATAGGGAATCTCTATTGTGTCCTATGTGCCTATTGTGGTTAAAAAAAGATTTCAATGAATACCAATTTTCTGATTCTAATAAATTCTTGATTATCAGCGGAAATCAAAAACACAATAGACACAATAGAACACAATAGGAAATCACAATAGGGAATCTCTATTGTGTCCTATGTGCCTATTGTGGTTGATAATTGTTCTATGGATGATAGTTTTCTGATTCTAATAAGTTTTGATTACCAGGCACTTAAAGTACAACCTGATGAAGCAGAAGTAATTTTTGATGATTCTGATCCTGATTAACATAAGTTGTTATCGATTATCTTTATCACACTCTTTACAAAATCAACAAAACAGTTACAAATCACATAAATAAAGCCCGATATGAAATCAATATCACTATTATGGGTAATAGCACTCTTGTTTAGTGCCTGCGGTCATAAGTCCGGAAGTGAAGAACTGAAAAAAGAAATCCTGCTGACTGAAAAGTCCTTTGAGAAAATGACAGCAGAGAAGAGCATTTCCCAGGCTTTCTATTTCTATGCCGATTCCAATGCAGTGATTAAAAGGGAAAATGATACACTGATCATTGGGAAGGAAAATATCCGGTCATATTATGAAGGTATGGATAAGAAAGATGTCATCGTCAGCTGGACGCCTGATTTTATAGAAGTTTCCTCATCCGGTGACCTGGCTTATACTTATGGTAAATATACCTGGAAAATCAATAATGGCAATGGAGATACTACTGTCTTTAAAGGAGTGTTTCACACAATATGGAAAAAGCAGGGAGACGGGAGTTGGAAGTATGTTTGGGATTAGATAATTTGACAATTCGACGATTTGACAATTTGACAATTCGACAATTCGACAATTTACCGAAGGGAAGCCTTCGGCTCGATAATTCGATAATTTAACAATTTGACAATTCGACGATTTGACAATTCGACAATTCGACAATTTCCCGAAGGGAAGCCTTCGGCTCGATAATTTAACAATTCGACAATTCGACGATTTGACAAATAGTTAATCAGACGACTTAGAAATTGGGAAATTCAAGAGGAGAAGCCTTCCAAAGGGAAACCAATATTAACAACTGTACCAATAGATAATTATATTTATATAAAAAACAAGGCTGCCAGGAAGATTTTTAACCTCCGGCAGCCTTGCCAAAACCCAAACATACAAAAGTGCTTATCGAATAAAACTTCTGATCTCTGAATTA
Source organism: Bacteroidales bacterium (assembly GCA_016707785.1). Lineage (NCBI taxonomy): Bacteria > Pseudomonadati > Bacteroidota > Bacteroidia > Bacteroidales > Bacteroidales bacterium. The sequence goes on from JADJGZ010000058.1 coordinate 88,025, forward strand.
TAATCAACTAAAATATCCGTCCATTCATCCAGCATCTGTTGCCAGGATCCGGCACCATTGGTCTTTTCATAGGTTGATTTAATCCCCATATCCTTTGACCATGATTCATAGGAATCGAAGCTCCAGAGTAGGGCTACATCGGCTCCACCGGCAGTATGAATTGGATTTTCATAAACGAGGAAAGCAGTTTTGCCATCGGCTTCATAGGCTTTCTTCAATTTCCCTGCAATTGCCTTGAAACGATAATAATCTCCCCTTTTTAGGTCCACGGACCATACTTCATAGTATTTCGCGGTTTTAAGGATATCTGCTCCAAAGGAAAGGTCTGCATTAAAGTCCCAAAGATCAGTTTTACCATAAGTCTCAATCAATGGATCAATTGTCTTTGACCAATCATCAGCATGGCCGTTTTCCTTATCAGGCCTTGAATCCAGGGAAGCATAGGTTGTAGGCCCGAAGATAAACACATACCATCCGGCCATTTCACCATATTGCACCTTCCGAAGCCCTGCTTTATGCGGCCCTTCAGGGTGATACTTTTTGTTATGAGCCAATACAGCAGCTTCGAATTTATCTTCCATTCCCCGCTTGGGTAAAATGTACATATTCTCTGCGACTATGGTAGGCTTATCTTCGGCTGTTTGAGCTAAAGCGCTGAATGTCAATACACTTGCAATAGTAAAGAGTAAAATTTGTTTTTTCATATCTATATATTTAGATTTATATTAACATAAAGATACACAATATTTTAAGCTTATTTAGAATTATTATAAATTAAATTTCAGATATGCTATTATCTGCCTATATTACAATACTTTACAATTTCAATTTAGAACTAAAATCAGTTAGATTTATGATTATTAAGTTTTAAGTGAAAAGTGTACATTTGGATTTTGTAAGCAATCCTGTTGTAGTTTGGAATTTAATGCTAATTCAGGGAAGATCTCCTAGAGTCCTTTCCCCTTTGAAAGAGAACATTCCACTACAAATTATCATTTTTATCAAATTTTCAAATTGCTATCAATTAAAAGTAACCCTTTAATGATCGCCATAAATCCCCCGTCGGCCTGCGCCGACACCCTCTTTGAAAAGGGGGACATCCAACTTTCACAAATTATCGCATTTTCAAATTATTAAATTTTCAAATTGCCTAATTGACTAATTTCATTTATTTTGTTTTATTGGCATAATATTTGCTAATTTCGGCCTGCCAAACCCAAGCCTTCCCGAAAGAGGATTTATAAGATATGCGTATTAGCTTTACTATTGATTCCACTGACATGGAGCGGAGTTACAGTTCTTTGTCCGGAAAATTTTCAAATCCATTGATATCTGGGTTTTTTCGATATCTGCAGGTCATTTTTCTGATTGTCTTCATTCCCTTACTGGTTCATTCAGAAAATATACTGCTGATTGATCCTACAGTTTCATTTAATATAGGAAAGCAGGTTGCTTATTTTCAGGATGACAGTAAAGCGTTAACGATCAACAACATTCTATCTCCTGACTATCAGTCCCAATTCAAGACCTACCACAAGGATGTATTTACTCACCCTGTTACCCGCGGGGCTTTCTGGTTTAAGATAAGCATTGAGAACAAGAGTGGATCGGCTGCCTGGCTCCAGTTGGGGACTATCAATGCGAGATATATCGATTTTTATGCGCCTGATAGCAATGGCATTTATTCTCACCCTTTACTCACCGGTGTTATGAGGGGAGAATCCTCTAACCCTATCCGGTAAACACCTTTTGGTTACCAGTGAACACAGAACACCAACCCGGCTCCATCACCTATTACATCAGGGTACTGGAAGAATCACCGGTTGAAGTTCCCTTAAGACTGGGGACGCTGGAATCGTTGCACAGCAATAAAACCCAAAATGACTTTCTCACTGCAGGCTTCATAGGGGCAATACTCATTATGCTGCTTTATAATATTTTTCTCTGGATAAGCACCCGCGACAAGTTATACCTGATATATTCCCTATATCTTTTTACTTCTTTATTGATTTCCCCGGCGCAAAACGGATATTTACTAGTGTCTCATTTCAGTTTTTCGGCCTGGATTTTAGATCATGCAGTACTCTTCATGTCAATCTCAAATGCCATTGTGGGAATTTTTGCCATCCGGTATCTTAATCTTAAAACCGAGCTTCCCTTATTCTATTATGCCATATCTGTTGCCCTTGTCTCGCTGGCTATAATGGGACTGATTAACCTTTTCTTTCCTTACGGACACCTGATCAATACCTTCCAGGTAATCCTGCTCCTGATGTTCATCCTCTGCCTCATATCCGGCTACATCCAATTATTCAGAAAACGCAAACAGGCTTTTTTCTATTCGCTTGGCTGGACCTTCATGATCATCTTTACGATCATATTCATTCTAACACTGAACGGCATTATCCCTCATACTCTCATCACAAGAAATGCCACCTATTTTGGTATTTCACTTGAAGCCTGGATGTTTTCCCTGGCACTCGGCAACAGGATCAATGTGATGAAGAAACTACAGGAATCCACCCAGAAGCAGTTATTGGAAAAGGCTATTGAAACTGAAAAAATTGTACGGAATCAAAACCAAAAGTTAGAGGAAGAAGTAAGCCGTCGTACACTGGAACTCAGGAAATACAGTGAAGTCCTGAAACAACTGAATGCTAAACTGGAGGACTCAAATAAACAATTGCAGCTCCAGACTGAAAACCTGGAAGCATTAAATCAAACCCGGGATAAGTTCTTCTCCATCATCGCCCATGACCTAAAAAATCCATTTAACAGCATACTTGGATTTACCCAATTACTGCTAAAAAACCTGGATCAGTATGAGACAGACAGGATCCGACTCCAGGTAGAAAGCATAGGAGTTTCAGCAAAACATGCCTTTGATCTGCTGGAGAACTTACTCGAATGGGGAAGGATGCAGTCGGGTGAAATAGAATTCAACCCTATACCGTTTAATTTCAGGCAGCTGGTGGTTGAAAATATCAGTCTTTTAGAACCTCAGGCGATACAGAAAAACATAAAACTCTCTCATGGCATTCTTTATGACTTTGAAGTTTATGGTGACAGGAATATGATTGCAACTGTAATGCGCAACCTTATATCAAATGCCCTAAAGTTTACACGTCAGGATGGGTATGTTCATGTTTTCATCAATCCTGATGGAAATAATTGCGAGATATGTATCCAGGATAATGGAGTCGGAATATCAGAAGACAGGCTCCCGAAGCTCTTTAAACCGGAGGAGAAATTCAATACCAAAGGAACAGCCAATGAGAAAGGTACCGGATTAGGGTTAATCCTATGCAAGGATTTTGTTGAAAAAAACCGGGGTACAATTACTGCTAAGAGCACACCGGATGAAGGAAGCATGTTCTGTATCACCCTACCCTATTATTTACCTTAACAACACTTATAGCTATAAACTATTTTAATTTATAAAGCTATTTTGTACCTGCTCCTGAGATTACTCAAAAATTTCATCCGGAGGTCTGATGTATAAAAGGAGACGCTATATTTGTTAGTCAGATTTCATCCGGCTCAATCGGATTTAGTTTTGATCAATTCATGCATATATGAAACATGAGCGTATCCCATTTTTTGCAGTACTCCTGATTGTTCTTATTCTATTCCAGGTAATCAGCGCTCTCTATGGTGCTATCGCGCTGTTTGTTTCACCGGGAGGAGAATTGCTTCAGATGCCTTTGAGTATGTTAAAGGGAACTCCTTTCAATGATTACCGGATTCCTTCCATTATTCTTGGAATACTGCTGGGATTTTTCCCGGGGCTCGCTGCAATAGGACTCATGTTTCGTCCAGGATGGAAATGGGCAAATTTTGTTAATCTATACAAGGACAAACACTTTGGCTGGACGTATTCGCTGTTTACCGGTGTCATGCTAAATATCTGGATAATTACCCAGGTGCAAATGGTTGGATATGGTCATATCATCCAAACGATATATGGAAGTCTTTCAATAATAATACTGATTTGCAGCCTCATGCCTTCTGTAATGCGCTACTATAATAGAAAAGAAGAAAAAACTGCTGATAAGTGGAGAACCTTGTAGGGGATGTCGGATGTCTAATGTCTAATGTCTAATGTCTAATGTCTAATGTCTAATGTCTAATGTCTAATGTCTAATGTCTAAATGTCTAATGTCGGATTTCGGATTTCGGATTTCGGATTTGGAGATGAGGGGGATGATGGATGGGATGGGATGGAGATGAGGAGATGGGAGATGGGGAGATGAGGAGATGGGGAGATGGGGAGATAGGGAGATGAGGAGATGGGGAGATGGGGAGATGAGGAGATGGGGAGATGGGGAGACATGTAAATCCGCGGTATGATCCGTGTCATTCGCGTTCTATTCACTGGTCACTTCAGCACCCGGCACCCGGCACTCAGCACTCAGCACTCAGCACCCGGCACTCAGCACCCAGCACCCGGCACCATGGACTAAAGAAATATAAAAAATTGTTTTATTCACCTTAATATGGACTTAAAATTCCCGGTTTACCAGCCTTTCCTTGAAGGCAATGAGAAGAAATATGTAAATGAATGTCTGAACACCAATTGGATATCTTCAAAAGGCAATTTCATTCAACGTTTTGAGGAGCAGTTTGCCAACTATACGGAAATAGCGCATGCTACATCTTTCTGTAATGGCACATCAGCTTTGTATATTGCGCTCCTTACCCTTGGAATTGGGCCAGGTGACGAAGTTATCGTTCCTACCCTGGTTTATGTTGCAGTGCCTAATATGGTCAGGGCGGTGGGAGCAATTCCGGTTTTCGTGGATTCCTTGCCGGGGAGTTACCAGGTCGATCCGCTGGATATCAGAAAGAAACTCAGCAACAGGACTAAGGCCGTCATTGCCGTTCATACCTATGGTTATCCCTGTGATATGGACCCTATAAAGAAACTTTGCATAGAACAAAATCTATTACTTATTGAAGATTGTGCTGAAGCGCTTGGTGCCAGGTATAAGGGAAAACAACCCGGTTCATGGGGCGATATCTCCATTTATAGTTTCTTCGGCAACAAAACTCTGACCACAGGGGAAGGGGGTATGATCACCACACCTTCAGAGCAGTTGATAAAAAAGGCATTTCACCTTAAGAACCAGGGAGTAACAGAAAAGGCCTACTGGCATGATGTCCCTGGCTACAACTTCAGAATGACCAATATTGCTGCTGCAATAGGACTTGCACAACTGGAATCGCTGGATAAGATACTTGCCCGGAAACGAAGGATTGCAAATCTTTATGAGCAACAATTTATGGATACTGAGGTCAGCTTCCATTCACAAGGGAAAGATGTAGTTCATTCTTTCTGGATGTGTTCCATTCTTACACTGGATCCTGCCTACAGGGATTCTCTGAGAGTTTTCCTTTCTTCAGAAGGGATTGAAACCAGGCCATTCTTTTACCCTGCCCATACCATGCCATTCTTCAAAAGCAGAACCCCTCAAAGATTTCCGGTTGCTGAAGACCTTAGTGGCAGAGGGATTAATTTACCATCCTACCCGGCATTAACAGATGATGATGTAAAGTATATAGCTTCCAAAGTATTGACCTTCACCCATCGATCGACGAAAAGCCATTAAGAAGAAATTTACAGGAATTAAATAATGAAGAAATACAGGATTCTTATCGACCTGGATCGCCTAAAGGACCCATACAATGGCCTTGGACAGGTGGCAATAAATTTGGGGGAGCAATTAAGCAGGATTGAAGATGATCAGATTGATTTCACCTTCCTTGTACCAGGTTCTTTTATCGGGAAATTTGGAGATAAAGTTCGTTATGAAAAGGTTTCCCTGAAACGGCGTCTCTTTCCCTGGCTTTGTGCCTCCTATGACCTTTGGTACACCATTCACCAGGATTCATGGTATTTTCCCTCCAGTGCCAGAACACCCTATGTGATGACCATCAATGATCTTAATTTCCTTGGTGAAAAGAAGGGGATCAACCGGAAATACCGGTTAAAAAGGTTGCAAGTGAAAGTAAACCATGCAAAGATTGTTACGGCCATTTCCTCTTTTACTGCCAGTGAAATCAGGAAATACCTTAAAGTCGAAAAAAAAGAGATCAGGGTAATTTATTGCGGTGTAGAAGTAACTAAATATACCGATACAAAGAAACCAGCCTTTGTAACTTCTGATGATTTTTTATTTACTATTGGAGTGATTCAGTCAAAGAAGAATTTTGCCGTACTGGTTGATTTTATCAAAAAACTTCCCGACAACTATAGCCTGGTAATCGCAGGAAATAAAAACAGTGATTATGCCCGGGACATTGAAAAACAAATCATTGAAAAAGGCCTGCAAGGCAGGATCATTCTTCCCGGGTTTATTAGTGATGAAGAAAAATCCTGGTTATATCAGCATTGCAAAGCAGTGGTGTTCCCCTCCCGTTTTGAGGGGATGGGCTTCCCTCCTATTGAGGCCATGCGAAATGGAAAACCTGTTTTTGCGTCTACCTATTCGAGTATCCCCGAAGTTTGTGGCGAATATGCCTATTATTGGCAGCATTTTGAGCCTTCCTATATGGCTGATACTTTTTTAGAAGGAATGAGAGATTTCGTGAATCGTCCGGAAAGGGAAGAACAGTTGAAGCAACATTCGATGCAATATGACTGGGAACAAGTTACCGATCGCTATATCAGTCTGTTCAAGGAAGTGCTGAACGGGAAAACGTAGTGTTTACAGAACAGAAAGGGCCACACAGGTCTATTGCTTTTCTCCTGAATCTATTCCCTGCATAATAATGAAACACAACAGGCACAATAGTACACAACAGGAAAGCCTCTGGTGTGTTCTATGTGCCTATTGTGGCAACTATAATTTCTTCTGAGAAAATTCTCTTTAAAATTTACCGAATTTCAGGGAAAAACCGGCAGTAAAACCATCCAGCGGATTCTTTGGTAGATTGCTATGATCGATTTCCGTGGTAAAGCGGTAGCTGCAACCCATTCCAAATCGGATCCATCGGGCGGCATTGATTTCCAGTTCCACGCCTGGTTCAGCAATAAGGAAGGCTTCAGCATCTTCAACATAACCATCGGTATATTCATAAGGATATGACAGGTCATAATAAACACCCTGTGCAATGCCTCCTGCTCCGAGTATTACCGGGAAAGAGAGATGTACCGGCATTTTTGGAAAGAGAATGGGTTCTATGAGCAATCCACCATAGCCCCCTGTATAATTGAATTCCTTATGTGCATTCGAAAGCATTGGTTGAGGTTCACTAAAGAATCCATTTCCGGCCAGGCCAATAGCCAGTCCATGGTTTGAAATCCATGCAAGTCTTGCCCCGGCAGTGATTGCATCATATCCGGATATTTCGGAATAGCTGGAATTGATGCCCAGGTAAAAACCGCAACTGTTTCCACGGCCACCGATAGTCCTGATTTCATTGTTAGTATAACGAGGTTGATCCTGAATTCGTTCCCTGTGATGTTGTTCCCGGGGAGCACGATTTTTGCTGAAGAGTTTCAGGGTGTCCTGTGCTTGCATGCTGAGTGTAAAAGCCAGGAATATGAGAGATAATGTGATATTTCGTTTCATGTATTAATTGTTTTTTGGGTTGGAATTAGAAAATATATTTAGCCCCGAGAGCCATTACAGGGAGATGTATTCCCAGGAAATGATCATCAAAAAATTCAAGGTAAGGTTTGCAATCCAGATTTACGACTATTGGATACCTTGGCAGTGTGTATTCAAAAGAGGCATAGGCATCGATTCCAAGTTGTGGAACAGAATATCTTCCCCTGCCATAATCGGGTTCATCATAATCATCGAAATAATAACGATCAGCAATACCTACGTGAGCGCCTGCACCATAAAAGAAATCCAGGTTCAGGTCATCGAACAGAAGGGCGGGTTTGTGTTTTTCAATCAGAAGGGTAAGAACCGTGCCATGATTTTGAGAAGTAAGCATTACTTCACCGGCCAGGTCCATGCCAACCATTCGACGGTAAGTGAGCCCACCGCTGGCACCCATACGAATACCGACGGCTTGCATGTAATCCTGCGAGAAAGCCTGTGACAGGATACAGGTAAAAAGAATCAGGAGGAAATAAACTTTTTGCATAATATTATTGGGTTAAAAAATTATTGTATTAGCGACTTTTCAAATTTAATGTTACTTGCTTTTATTGGGAATCCAGAAGTCAGAATTCAGAATTCAGAATGACTTGACTATAAGATTCCATAATTTACTCACTTCTTCTGATTTTTCTTTCAGCGCACTTTGATCAACTTGATAACCATATTTTCGATCTTGAGCCAGTATCAAATAGTACCTGGATTCTTGACTTCTGAATTCTTGAATTCTGTCCGGCTGCAGATGTAATACTTTTCTAGCAGAAGATATTATTGTGCGAAATTTAATCAGTCCGTAAAGCAAGTTTCAATTATTTTCAGGCTGGAATCTTTACACCAGGAAAGGAATAGAATAAGTTTGTTGGTACAACCTTACTCTTAGTATCTCCTGACCTTTCCTGAACCTGTAATATTTGTATCAACATCAGGATCCCCGGTATAATAAACACAACCACTTCCTGAAATATGAGCATCCAGTTGATCAATAACATCGGTATAGATATCACCACTGCCGGAAACAAAAGCATTGCAGTTCTTCTGAGTAAAATCGAGGGCATGGATCTTACCGGAGCCTGAAATCCTCATGTCAGAATTATCAGCACTTCCGCTCAGGTGAATATTGCCTGATCCGGAAATTGCAGCGTCCACATGTATGGCTTCAAAATCAGCCTCAATATTGCCGGATCCTGAGAGGTCAAGTTCAACAGAAGATTCTGAAAACCCAAGACATTCCACTCTTCCGGAGCCTTGCAGCCTGAGACTTTTTACGCTGGGTGTATGTATAAATACTTCTACAGGATAATTCTCATGGATGTTATAACCATTTTTGAAACCGATCCTGAGGGTTTCGCCATCGGAGATAGTGTAGAGATAAGGCAGAATATTGGATTCAGCTTTAACAGAGATACTTGTAACAGAATCAGGAATTACAAATACCCTGAAGCTTCCATTGGAGATAATTTCAGTAAATGGTTCCTCGGTTCGGTTTTCAGTATCGAGGTCGTAGTTACCTTCAATTCTTTCGTAAACACATCCTGAGAGGAAAAGGATGACAAATATGGATATAATCAGGATGATCAGGGAGGAGGTGATAAGAGCCTCTGGTTTGGTCATTGTCTTCATTGTGTTCATAGTTTTAGTTTCTGATGCTGTAATGACAGCCGTTTTTGCCGAGGGTTGCAATGGTTTCATGATTTTTTTGATTTTTTTCGTATCAGCCTGATCCCTAATAAGTTTTGAGTTGTCGTCTGGTTAACTCCGGGAAAGAAGCTGGATTACAGTTGATAAAATTGTTGACTTAAAATTCATTCCTTGGACGGGAGCAAAATCTGAAAAGTTACATATTCGGGGACCAAAAGGCCTGAATGACTGATACCTGCGATTGAATGACGGAAATCAGGGCTTGAATGCCCGCGGGCATTTCAAAGACTTTTAATCTTCGAAAAATAAAGACTTAAAAAAGGAAGATTGAAGGCATTACCCGGCAAACCGGGGCTTATCTTTAAATGAGCTGTAAGAAGCTTCCGGTTCAGATCAAATTCATCCTGTCCTATTTATTAAATATTGCCAGGGAGCCTGCTTTAGCGTTGACATAAACCTGTGAAGCCGGGTTACGGCCAATACTTCCGGTGGCATTTACCTTCCCCATTTGCGGATTGAGGACCTCTTTCTTCAAGGCGTTGCCGATAGAAGGATTTAGGGTGATCCTGGTTTTGGCATCATAGGTCAGATCAAGAGCGCAGGTTGTAAGCGCATCCATATTGATGAGAATATCAGTGTATTCAGATGACAGGTGTAGCGTTCTGAAACCTTTTTGAACTGCATTCAGTTTAAGTTCACCGTATTTGGTAGCCAGGGTAGCGGAAGATTCAAGTGAACCTATCCTGACTTTAGAAAAATACGACTCCCCATTGATGGAATAACATTCCCTGATATTTACCTTATCACGCTGAGAATTGACCTCTAATTGTCTCACTTCTTCAATATCGAGGGTAGAAGAACGGCTATTCAGAATTAATGCGCTGGCTTTCGTAAGGGTGAGATCAGAATAATTCACAATCAGTTCAGCTGAGTTTACAGTCTTGAGTGTGGCGGTCCCAAATTCAATCTCCAACTTGAGGTTTCCTGAAAAATCCCTGGCCTGCAGGTCACCGTTTGCAATTTTTATATCCACTTTCCCGGTGTGGCTATCTGTATAAATATTCCCGAATTTATTATCCATTTTGAGATCAACAGAAGCCGGCATATAAACCGTATAGTCGATCTGGAGATTATTACTGGTATTGATCACCTGTCCGGCGTACGAAACCACATCTTTCCAGAATGTAGCCTGGTTATCCCTGAATGTAGTGCGGGCATTGATATAGTTCCCGAACGACATCAGTTCAAAATCGATGGAAGCCATGATTTTATCCACTTTAGCAACTTGTTTTCCCTGGACCTTGAGATTGATCTCCACCCTTACAGAGTCCTTTTGCCAGGGAATGACATTGATGTTACCATATTTATTGGCTACCTGTACCACGCTGCCATCATTCACTTTGAAACTGCGGCTGATTTCGCGTTGCTTGGTGTATACCTGGGCGCTGATTAAGGCTGGAATCATTATTCCTACAAGGGAGAGCATGAAAATCCAGCAATTAAACTTCGATTTCATAGGATATATTTTCAATTTCAGGCTAAAGATTTATAGATGATGGTTCAGGGGTTCCTTTGGCATCTTTCAGTTCGAGAAGGACATTTTCAAGGATTTCCAGTTTAATACGATAGGATTGGATAATGGCTTCAATCACTTTTTCATCGGCATTACTTTCGGCCAGGTCAAGTTTCAGTTCGCTGTTATTCTGATCCAGTTCCTTAAATTCCTTTTTCAGGTCTTCAAGGATTTCGGGATGTTCGCGTGTATATTTCACCAATTCTGCCTGACGGCTATTGATTTGAGAGGTGTAATAAGCTTCAGCATCGGAGAGTTCGTTTAAGACAGGATTATTATCGGGAATAACTTGTTGCTTAGCGGCAACTCTTTCCGGTTTTGCATCAAAATAATCGTTGAGGTACCAGGCAGTGGCAAAGATCAGGACGGCAGCCGCTACTTTCCAGGCATAAGAAAGTACCCGGAAGTTTCGGACCGGAACAGCAGGTTGTAGTTCTTTTTCAATAGCTGGCCATAACATAGGAGGCACTTCGAGGTCATCGAATCCCTCCTTATTGTTTACCATAAATTTTTCAAGCCGGTCTTCTTTCATAACTCAATCATTTATTGTCCTTCAGGCATTACAAGCAGGATTTCTTTCACCCTTTGACGTGCCCGCATGAACTGTGTTTTGGAAGTAGATTCCGTAATATTCAGTATTTCAGCAATTTCAGTATGATCATATCCTTCAAGCAGGTAAAGTGAAAAAACGATTCTTGCATTTTCAGGCAATTGATTCATTGCTTTTTTCACCCGTTCTACACTCAGTTTCAGTTGCTCTTCATCGATGCTGTTTTCATTTGTATCATCCGGGAAATTTTCCGGGATCTCATCATCGGTAAATTGCAGGCGTCGTTTTTGAAGGGCATTGATACATTTGTTGATGACAATTCTTTTCAGCCAGGCACCAAAGGTGGATTCAAAGCGGAAGGTCCCAATCCTGGAAAATGCATCAATAAAGGCTTCCTGTAGCATATCGCTGGCTTCATCAGTCTGATTCATCATGCGGCAGCAAATATTGTACATCGACTTCGCATACGAATGATAAAGTTCGTACTGAGCCTTGCGGTCGCCGGCCTGGCAGGCCTTTACCAGCTTATGGTGTATGTCGTGTACCTCTGTATTCAATCTGCCGGCAAACTGTTAATTCAACTCAATAGACAGGAAAAAAAGAGAAGGGTTGCAAGATGGGTATAATCTTATTCAATAAAAATACAAAATCTCATTAATTTTCCAATGCAGAATGATTTCAAGCTTACAAAGCTGAGTTTTATTGAAATTGGTAAAGAAAATATGCGAGAGGGCTTTCATATTTCAAAAAATAATATCATCTTTGCACCCTCTTTTCCGAAGCCTTGGAGAATATCCTAAAATACTCTTTATAGGCTACTTACGAGAACAAACAATTATTCACACAAAATTTCTTTTATGCCAACAAAGATGAGATTACAGCGCTATGGAAAAAAGGGACAACCTTTCTTTCATATCGTGATTGCTGATGGTCGTGCACCACGTGACGGACGTTTTACCGAAAAAATTGGCACTTACAACCCACTCACCCGTCCTGCCGACATCAATCTGGATTTTGACCGCGCCCTTTATTGGGTAAGAACCGGTGCTGAACCTACTGAAACAGTTGCTGCTATCCTTAAGTACACTGGTGTAACTTACATGCATCATTTGCTGAAAGGCGTAACAAAAGGCGCAATGACTGAAGAACAGGCCAATGCTAAATTCGAAGCATGGAAATCTGACAAAACAGCAAAGATTGATAGTGCAAAGAAGGACGTTCAGTTAAAAGGCAAGACTGCTGATAAAAAGCGTTTTGAAGCTGAAGTAAAAATCAATGAAACAAAGGCTAATGAACTTGCAAAGAAACGTGCTACCGAAGCCGGACTTGATGCAAAAGCTCAGGCTGCCCTTGCTGCAGAAGCTGAAGTTGAAGCAGCCGCAAAAGTAGAAGCAGTTGCCGAAGCTGAAGTAGTTGCCGAAGTTGAGCCAGTTGCCGAAGCTGAGCCAGTTGCCGAAGCTGAAGTAGTAGCCGAAGCTGAGCCAGTTGCTGAAGCTGAAGTAGTTGCTGAAGCCGAGCCTGTTGCCGAAGCTGAAGTAGTTGCTGAAGCCTCTGTTGAACCTACAGAAGAACCTGCTCCTGAAGCAGCAGAACCTACTGAAGAAACAGCTTAATTCTACAGCCATGAACCCGGATGAATTTTTCCAGGCAGGAAAAGTCGTCAAAACGAGCGGTTCAGGAGGAGAACTTGTTTTTTCATTCGATTCTGAGGTTTCAGATCGGAATAAAAAAATGGAATCAGTGTTTATCCTGTTACAAGGGAACCTGGTTCCATTTTTTATTGAGAAATCTGAATCAAAAGCCCGGAATCAGCTTCTTGTTAAGCTCCTGGATGTCGATACCCAGGAGGAAGCCTCACTCCTTGCAGGATCAGGAATTTTCCTTCCAAAATCAATGAAATCCCGCAAAAAACAAGGTAAAAAGTTTGACATAGACTTCAATGGTTTTCTTGTGATTGACAAGGTCCATGGAGAGATTGGGCTCGTGGTGAATGTTCTGGAGTTACCTATGCAGGAATTGCTTGAAATCGAAAAAGATGGAAAGCTCTATCTGATCCCCCTGGTCGAAGAAATCATCACAGAGATTAATATTGACACCGGAATTATCAGGATTGAAGCCCCGGAAGGATTGATCGAACTTTATCAATAATATCATTTCCTGTCAGGAGATCTCCTGATTCTATATCCCTGATTCCATGTTTCATTTCCGGAAATTCAGTATCGACGATAACCTTACGGCAATGAAAGTCGGTACAGATGCTGTTTTGCTGGGATGCTGGACAGAACCTGGAAATGCCCTCACTATCCTGGATGTTGGAACTGGGACAGGCATCCTGGCCCTGATGATGGCACAGCGGACTTCTGCTGAAATTGATGCAGTGGAAATCGACAGTAAAGCAGCTGAGCAGGCTAAGGCGAATGTGGACCTAAGCCCCTGGCCAGACCAAATCAGGATACATCCAGTTTCATTTCAGCATTTCCTGGCTGGGAACAGCAAGACCTATCCATTCCTCATCTCCAATCCGCCTTTCTTTAATAATAGCCTTAAGTCACCCGATCCTTCAAGGAATACGTCCAGGCATGATGAACTATTACCGGTTCCGGAACTTTTGAAAGGAGTGGGTTCTTGTCTGTCGGAAAATGGCATTGCTTCCTTTATCCTTCCTTTTTCGGATTATGAAAGATGGATAAATTCGGCAGCAGATCATGGACTCTTTCCTTACAGGGCTTGCAAAGTTGTGCCCAGGCATGGAAAGCCCGCCAGTCGTGTGATGATTGAATTCAAAAGGCATAAGCGCGAATTTCTTAAAATGGAAACCATTACGATCAGGGAGCTGAATGGAGAATACTCCGCAGCATATATTGAACTTACCCGTGATTTTTATCTCGGCCTGTAAAATGATTTCTTAATTTAGGGCATCATTTATTTGCTATGAAATCTAAGCTCCCTGCCGTCCTATGCACACTCATCCTGCTGGCTGTATCTGTCCAGGCTATTCATGCTCAAAAAATATATAGCTGTAATAATCGCTATGATGCCCATTTCAAGGTATTTGTAGTTGAAAACCGCTACGATGCTGACCTTCTGGTCTATAAAGTGAGTAATCAGTATGATGCTGAAGACAATAAGGGATTATGGTTTTTTTGTGAAAATCAGTATGATGCGAAAAAGAAAATTTGGTTCGCCGAGAACCGTTATGATGCCGACTTACTGATTTATTTTGTTGAAAACCGTTATGATGCCGGTTGGAGGAACAAGGAGAAAATTCATCTGCTATATTAAGAAATGTCGAATGAAGCATCAGGAAAAGAAAAATATTGAATTATGGAAAATTACATGAAGAAAATCCTGACAGTATGGGTACCCATCACCCTTTTCATGTTCAGCATTCTCCTGGTCTCCCAGGGGTGCAGGAGTGAAAAAAAAGAACATATTCCACTTAAAATTGCCCTTACATCAGCCAGTGAGAACTATATAAACTGGATTCACCGCATTGATTCCACTGTTCAAATAATCGATCTGAAAAACCTCCCTGTCGATTCGGCTATTCAGATGCTTATACTCTCTGATGGAGTAATTTTCACAGGAGGGGAAGATGTTGTTCCAGGCAGGTATGGAAAAATATCAGATACCGCACGTTGTGAAATGAATCCTGAGCGCGACACCCTGGAATTTGCTTTGATTGCCAAGGCTTTCAAGTTGAAAATACCGGTATTAGGTATCTGCCGGGGGCAACAGCTTATCAATGTGGCCCGGGGTGGAAGCCTGGTTGTGGATATCCCTTCTGATTACCCCTCGGCAGGTGTGCATCGCTGCGAAGACTACACCCGTTGTTTTCACCATGTGAAAATTCAAAAAGAAACCCTGCTGGGTGAAGTCACTAAAAGCGATACCGGGTGGGTAACCACCAATCATCACCAGGCTGTTGCTTCCCTGGGAGAAGGGATCATGGTTTCGGCCCATTCTTCCGACGGATTACCTGAAGCGATAGAGTGGGAAGATAATAAAGGGAAAAGTTTCTTTATGGCCGTTCAATGGCACCCAGAGCGCATGGATGCTGGCAACTCGCTTTCCGACCCCATTGGAAAAGCCTTCCTGCAAGCCTGTATCATCAAACGGATGTTCCGCTAATATCTATTCCTTTGGTCATTCTGCGGATGAGAGTGGCATACTTTCCATAAGTGGGTTCAAGGTCCTGGAAGCTTGCCATTTCAAAATCAGAAAATTCAAACCCCGGACTCACTGTGCATCCCATCAGTGCGAAAGACTCAGGTATTGAAACTTCAGCAGCAAACCAGCAGCCATAAGGCACCACAGCCTGGAAAACATGTCCGGCAGCAGGATTATCACCCAAAAGTATTAATTCAAGCAGGCCATCCTTCAGGATATAAAGCTTAACCGGGCTACCAAGGTAGAAATGCCAGATTTCATCAGATTTGATCCTGTGAAAAGCCGAATAATCGTAGTCCTGGAGCAGGTAATAAATGGAAGTTGAAATGGAATGTGGCTGTTGAAATCTTGACGGTAAAGCATCAGATTCAATAGTTTCTGCAGACCTGTATATTTCCCTGAACCAACCACCTTCCGGATGTGAATTCAACGAGAGATGTTCAATCAGATCGGATGCCTGCTTATTTCTCGGGGACATTCTTATTTTTTTTCACTGTTGAACTTTCGTTAAAAGTGTAAATCAATCGTATAGTCCAGAGGTTATTATAAAAATAACGTTTATTCAACATCCCACTCTGTGAATCCCTGACTACCCTGGTAGCCAGCTTTTTGAAGGAGTAAGCATACCTGGCATTTACCTTCAGGTTTTTATAAATCCTGAATCTGAAATCCCCGAAAAGCTGGAAATCATCTTTTGAAAATGGCCCATTAAGTAAGGTTACAGAATCGACCCTATAGCCATTTTTCCATTCCTGCACATGAACCAGCCTGCCCCAGGAAACCCCGGCACCAGCAGACATGAAATTCTTATCCGTATACTGAATCATGAATGGAACTTCTGCATAATTAAGAAATAGACGATAAGATCCATCCAGTGAATCATTGTACTGTTTTCTCAATCGGCTGCCTTTTTGGGAATATAGCGTTTCGAAACTCAATGACCAGTTTTTATAAACCGGCAATACAACACCTACACCAGTATTCAGACCATATTTCTTGAAGCCCGCAGTTTCATCTCCATCGACCTGGCTGATATTGAATCCACTAATGAGTTCAGCCTTGAATGCCTGGGCATGAGCGCCTACAGTGCAAACAGCCGTCAAAACAAGAAAAAGCAGAAATCTTCTGTATTTCATCATCAATAAGATGCTAAGCGGAACTCACAAAGTTAGAAAAATCCCTGAAAGCATGCTAAATAACGAAAAATGCAGTCGTATGGTATGAAATGAGTCGAATAGTTAGCTATCGAGGATTCCATCCCTCAAGAATTATTGATTATTTGCAATGAAAGTATAAGTCCACTAAGGTTCACTACTTTCAATCGATCTATACTCAGGGAATGTTGTGAAGTAATCATCAGGCACACAAATCGCATAGTGGCTTACTTTAAGAATTAATGCTAGTCTTTAAGCTTAACTACAGTAGCTACAAATTCATCAGCATAATTCTCAAGTGCTTTTTTAGCGGCAATTTTATACTTTTCACGGGTGGTTTCAATTACAACCGGGAGCATTTCCTTTGCGAAACGGAAAGGGTTATTCTTCATCCTGGAAGGGTCCTGGCTAATGTTATCGTGATATGCAGGTGCAGCAGGAAGATCAGCCACCACATTGATGGCTTCTGATTGCATTTTATCATTCCAGAGCAATGTGCTCCCAATTGTAGACGGGACTACTTTAATTTCAGGTTTTACTGCTGAATTATATTTAAATGACCTGGTTTTTTCAACAGTGAAAATTCCTGAGGTTGAAGTATTTATATTAACATCTACCATCACATCGGCAAAGTCGACCACTACATGAAAAAATCCTGCCGGCGCGCCTATTTCATCGCAAAACTTTGAAGCTTTTTTCATTTTTCCCATTGCAAAAGCAAGTCCACCTCCATACATACTATTTCCATGGTTAGCTATATAGGACACCCACTCATTTCCAGCCCAGGATCCTTTTCCTGGTTCATTTTTTTCTATCGCTGTCTTATAAAAATCGGTTGAAGTGATTTTATCCCAGGCAATTGTTTCAATCCCTGCAGATTTAATTTTTGTCTGCAAATAGGTATAAAAATGATCTGTGATTTCCTGAAAATCCTGATCCGTTAAATTGCCGTCGGTAGTTTCCAAATAAGCAGCCAGTTTAGCACCGGCAACAGCTCCTGAACTTTTTTCTTTCCCAATGGCACGCTCCTGTGTTGTTAATTTATAATGTACAGTGACCTGTGCTACCCCTAAAGTATTCAGTTTGGGGACAATTTTGGGTTTTGCAAATGAACCGGCTGCAAATACTTCAATAGGGTCGCGGGGTTTCTGAGCTGATACCAGGTAACTAAGAACAATCCCGAAAACCAGGAAAAGAATCATTTTTTTCATGCGAATTGAATTTGATATTGCCCTACTCGTATGGCTTTTCGGATACGCCCAACATAATAGTTGAAGAAATCACTTAAGTAAAAGAAGTTTAATAAAGCAAGGTAAAGTGAGGCCAGATCATTGCAACAAGACAATAAATCTAAGACACTTCATAAACTAAAATGTTCAGAATATCCTCAAAAAAAATGAAAATCAATGACTTTTCCTATTGAGTAGCTATTGAATCCCTTTCATGGTCAATTGGATCCTTTTTCTTTCCTTATCAACTTCGAGGATTTTCACCATGACTTTCTGGTTCAATTTAACAACCTGGTTAGGGTCTTTAATAAAACGGTCAGCGAGCTGGCTCACATGTACAAGCCCATCCTGGTGAACGCCTATGTCCACGAAAGCACCAAAATTGGTAATATTCGTAATAATGCCGGGCAAAATCATTCCAGGGATGACATCGGCGATGGAATTGACATTTTTATCAAATTCAAAAAATTCGTATTTCTCTCTTGGATCCCTGCCTGGTTTATCCAATTCCTGCATGATGTCAGTTAATGTCGGCATTCCTACCGAAGAAGTCACAAATTCTTCGAGTTTTAGTTGTTTCCGTATTTCTCCGTTCTGCATCAGGTCAGAAACTGAACAGCCCGCTTTATCAGCCATACGTTTCACAACAGTATAACTTTCAGGATGCACTGCGGAGCGGTCGAGGGGATTCTGTGACTCGCGGATCCGAAGAAAACCAGCTGCCTGTTCAAAGGCTTTATCGCCCAACCTGGGCACTTTTTTCAGCTCATCACGGCTTTCAAAATTTCCATTCTTTTCACGATATTCCACGATTTTCGCTGCCAGAACCGGCCCAACACCTGAAACATGGGTAAGAAGTTGTTTACTGGCAGTATTCAACTCTACCCCTACTTTATTTACACAGCTAACCACCACATCTTCCAGTCCTTTCTGAAGTTGCTGCTGGTTCACATCATGCTGGTACTGTCCGACACCAATCGATTTAGGATCAATTTTAACCAGTTCGGAAAGTGGGTCCATCAGTCTTCGTCCTATGCTCACAGCTCCCCTGACGGTTACATCATAATCGGGAAATTCCTGGCGTGCCACATCGCTTGCAGAATACACAGAAGCCCCGCTCTCATTCACCATGAGTGCGAGGATATTGCTTTCGAAAGGAATTCGTTTTACAAAATTCTCTGTTTCCCTGCCTGCAGTTCCGTTACCAATGGCAATGGCTTCTATTTTATATGCTTTTACAAGCGTTTGTATCTTGGCAGAAGCTTGTTTTACCTCGTTTTGAGGGGGATGCGGATAGATAGTCTCATTATGGATCAGCTTTCCCTGGCGATCAAGTATGGCGATTTTGCAACCGGTCCGGAAACCTGGATCTAAAGCCAGTACATTTTTCTGTCCAAGAGGCGGCGCTAATAACAATTGACGTAAGTTTTCAGCAAATACCCTGATAGCTTCCAGGTCGGCACGTTCCTTTGCGATCTGCCGGTATTCTGTTTCCATCGAAGGCTGCAGCAATCGCTTATATGAATCTTTAACCGCTATTTCCACCTGATCAGAGCAGCTGTTATGACTCTTTACAAATATCCTGTTCAAAATTTCAAGGGCATCATCCTGGGAAGGTTCAATACCTACTTTGAGAAAGCCTTCATTTTCACCCCTGAGCATAGCCAGCAGTCGATGAGAAGGCGCTTTCATCAGGGATTCTTCCCAATCGAAATACGCCTCATATTTGATCCCTTCCAATTCTTTTCCTTTCACAGGACGGGATTGGATTTTAGAATCACGGTTAAAAAGGTTACGGATCCGTTCTCTTCCATGTTTATTCTCATTGACCCATTCGGCGATGATATCCCTGGCTCCGGCAAGGGCTTCATCGACAGTACTTACATCTTTTGAAGGGTCGATAAAACTTTTCGCTTTCTCGAAAGGATCCAGCATTTGTTGTGACATCACGATTTTTGCCAGCGGTTCCAATCCTTTTTCCCTGGCAATGGTAGCACGGGTCCGGCGCTTAGGTTTATACGGCAGGTAAATATCCTCCAGTTCACTCAAGGTGGCAGCTTCTTCAAGTTGCTTTTGTATTTCAGGAGTCATGAATCCCTGTTCTGTGACAGAGTTTATTATTGCTTCCCGCCTTTTTTCGAGTTCAATGATTCTCTCATAACGATCACGCACTGCTGAGATTTGCACTTCATCCAGGCTTCCGGTCATCTCCTTACGATAGCGGGCGATAAAAGGAACCGTGGCCCCTTCTTTCAACAGATTTATCGTATTAATGACCTGGAAATCCCTTACTCCCAGCTCATTGGCAATCAATTTTATATATTTTTCTTCCATGATATGATTTAAGGGAGATAGAAAATATCCTTACAGGTTTGCAAATACAAAAGTAGTATTGTTTAGTGGAAAGAATGAACAGTAACCAATCTGTCTTGATGCAAACCAAATTGAAGTCTGAAATCTATCGTACAATTGTAACCATTCCCCTTTTTACGATTTTGTCTTTTTTGAGAACATTCCCTGTGACACCAAATTGCATCACCCAAACATAGGTCCCGGCAGGACATTCAACCCCTTTAAAGGTTGCATCCCATCCATCAGTAAAACTATCAGTTTCCCACAGAAGTTGGCCCCATCGGTTATAGACATAAAAATGGTAATTATCAATACCTTGTGTAGGTCCTTTGATACGAAATTTATCATTGGTACCATCAAAATTCGGAGAAAATGCATTAGGCACAAAAAGGTCAAGTAACAGTACTTTCATGGTATCCTGCTGCATACAGCAATTGGTATCCACAATCGTAATGTAATAGAAACCCGGCTCAGAAACTTCAAGGGTTTCATTGGTTGATCCATCTGACCATTCATACGTTTTCATAAAATCCCCTGCATCCAGCAATACTGCTGACCCCGGAAGGATGTAAATACTATCCGGATCAAAAGAGAAGCTCTTGGGAGGCAATGGATTGATCTTTACAGGAAAGGTAGAAACAAAGCTGCGGTTATTGAACCATTCAGTAAGATTGATAGAGTAGTTACCCGGAGTTGAGAATATATGAGAAGGTTCCAGTTGCTGACTAATATTTGTGGAACCTGTTGTTGGGTCTCCAAAATTCCAGGTTAGCGAATCAATATTGGAACGGTTATTTAAATAAAAATAGGTATCATCACCATGGCATTTGGTTTCATATGTAACAGCCGGTATGTTAAGGTAGCTTTGAATGAAATTGGGCAATCCCATCTTGCCCTGGTTTCCATTTAAGCTTAATCCATCTTCTATATAATTACATGCAATATCCGGACGATTCGGATTTTCGATGACACCTAGAAAGGCATAATTGTACCTTGCAACATAAATCTTCCCATCAACGGCAAGTTGCAAGGCGGTCATATTATTTGAAAGCGTATTTAGCAAAACAGGAGTCCCGGCGCCTGTCAGATCAACCTGGTAGAGGTTATTACTGGCATTTGTAGTAGCATAAACTGTTGTAAAATATAACTTGGTACCATCTGGTGAAAATTCAATCCCATACGGTCCATAGGCATCGGGTGAAGGAATTTGCCTTGGATTTGAAACCTTTCCGGAACCAGCATCAAAGTCAAACCATTCCACCAGTTTTGCCCCAAAAATAGCCAATGCTAACTTAGTTCCGTCAGGGGATATCTTCATAGCCCCAACCATATTCCTGGAATTCAGGGTACCTGTTTGAATGGTTCCTACATTACTCTCAACCGGAATTGAATCGACGCCAGATTTACTGACTTTGTATGCATAGAAAGTATTATTATCCCATCCATGAGCCACAACCCAAAAATCAATGCCATTGCTATGCTGCACACCGGTAAGTTTTTCAGGGGTTTTTGCCAGCAGTTTTTTTACAGGCAATGTATCTACTCCGCTGATACTATCCATATGAATAGTAGAATAGCATAAGCCATTGGTTGTTAAAGGGGGAGGGTATAGAAGATGTGTCGTGAAAATATAATACTTACCAAGGCCATTGGGATTAGGGACAAATAGGGAAGACTGTGTTGAACCCAGGTCACCGCTGAGTGTATTTGAAAGAAGAGTGGAATTCTTATTCCAAAGCAACATTCCATCGGTATAAAGCAGCAAGTCCCCATTTTCATCAGAAATAGAGGCACATCCTTTACCAGAATTCAGGGGTGATGGTAAATTCTGAATACTTGGACTGCCGGAATTGAATCCCATTCTGATTTTACTGTAAAAGCACCAGGTATCAGCCTCATGAGGGCGTTTATAGGCACATTCATTGATAGTTTGTGCCTGCATCTGAAACCAAACGAGGAAGACAAGAATGAGGGTGAACAGTAATCGGGGTAATCTTAACATAGAATTGAAATCCTGGCCTATTTAACGTACTTTTTTAACTACAATTTTATCAACCTGGCAGAATGGAAAAAATCTTCTCCGCTCACTTTCAACAAATAAACTCCTGGTGGGGAGTGGAGGAGGCTGATATCAAAGGCTCCATCCTTCAGTCTGTAAGCATCCATTATGTCATGGAATACTTCTATTCCCTGCATATCAACTATTTCCACCCGGCAACTTTTACCTTTCACAGGCAACCTGCAGGAATACAATCCACTTCCCGGATTTGGATAAACGAGTATTTCATTGGTAAACACTTTTTCATCAAAGCCGTAGGTACATTCACTATAGGTAAATATTATGGTGATACCAGCCTCATTTACACATAATGAAGAGGTATTTGTGACTTTCACTGTATAAGAAAGGATATCAAAGGCAATACCAGTAGTTGCTGATTGAATAATTGGTGTATTTGCACCATTTGACCAGAGGTAGTTGCAATTCGGCAAACTGGCATCAAGGCTTAAAGTATCAAAAATACATGCCAGAATGGTGTCAACTCCAAAAACATGAGCCCCATCAGGTATAAGGTTGATTTGAGGCAGCTGGTTCACTTCCACCCTAACCGAATCTTCGAATTGACTATATCCGTCATCTATTACAAGCAAATAGGTAGTTGTAGTTCCCGGAGAAACGATGGGTTCAGCCTGTTGAGATGCAAAACCTCCCGGGCCGGACCATTGATAAGTGTAATTCCCTGAACCTCCTTCTGAAAAAGGTAGCAATTGAGTTGATTCACCCCTGCATATAGGCGAATGAACAGCATGTGGGTCTACAAAAAGCGGTCCTCCGGAAATTGAAATCATCACGGTTGAAGTGGCTGTACAACCATGTGAATCAGTGACAGTAAGGGTAAAGTTTGTGGAATTACTTAATAAAAGAGTGCTTGTACTGCTTAGATAAGGCGATACTACCATTGTCGGAGGACTCCATTGATAGAAATAAGGCGGGGATCCTACACCTGCAGATCCGGAAAGAGTAGTAGATGTTCCATTAGGGATGGTTTGAGGGATTCCGGCATTGGCAACTGGATCAGTATAAACTGAGATGGTAATGGATTGGGTAAAGGTGCTGAATCCGTCAGAAACTACTATGGTATAAATCGTAGTCACTTCAGGTTGTACTGTAATGTCTTCGATAGAAGAAGTAAAGCCCACAGGATCAGATGTCCAGGAATAGGTGTACGTTCCTGATCCGCCCCCAGTCTGAGCGTTGATAGTGGATGTCCCTCCGCGGCACACTGCTAAGTTATTGGCAGATAACTGCACACCAAGCGGCCCCCCAAAAATGGTAACTTTCATCATATCTGAATGATGGCAACCCACAGATAAATCGGTCACTGTTAAAATGAAGTCTGTAGTTTCTGACAGATCTACTGTTACCGGATCCAGTACATTGGGGTCCAGAAGCAATGCAGCAGGTTCCCAGTGATAGGATAAATTACCGCTACCACCGGTAGCATTACCCTGCAGTGTAGTATTGGTGCCAAATGGGATCGCTTTATCGATACCAGCATCAGCCAATGGAGCCAGGTGAATAATGACAGGTTTTGTGTAATTACCAATACATCCATCATTAGAAATCACTTTGAGATGCACCTGGTAGGTTCCGCTATTAGTAAAAGAGTAGGTTGGATTCTGAACATTGGAGGTATCACCAAAAAGGCCGAAATCCCAGTGCCATGAAACAGGATATCCACCCGGAACAAGGCTGAGGTCAACAAAATTGGTAGGCAATCCTGAACAATTGTTATCGAAAGAGAAGTCCACCTGCGGATTCCTGATGACGACTACATTAATACTGGAAGAGCCTTCCGAAAGATACCACCAGGTATTGATCATATTTTCATTCTGGCTGGTCCAGGAATGACACCCATTAACAGTAACACTGGTTGGATAAATGCAACCATTCAGGCTATTCACAGTTCCACCCGGAAGTTTAGAATCATCCCAGAATATGGGCATCTTAGTACTAAAAAGGGGTGCAGGTCTGACAATATTAACAATCAACCCTGAAGCATTGTCTTCCACATCCCATAATGGAAGATTGGTAAGTCCGTTCAGGTAGTCGATATCAATATTTATATTAGTGCCACTCTGAACAGGGTTTCCATTGCCATCAAGGCCATTCCATGTGATTGTATCCCAAACATCACAGGCTACCGAACCAACAACAGGCCCGGTTAAAACAACGTCTTCCGGACCGGAGCCTGCAGGTGCTATATCAAGATTAAGGGTCAGAGAGCCCGGTTTATTCACTCTTGCAAGAATGTCGATAGAACCGTTACAATTGGAATGACTGCTCACCTCACAGATTTGCCCAAACTGCCCGGTAGGGAAGATATTAATATCAGGATTATTTAAGAAAATTTTATACTGAGGCAAGTCGCTTCCCGGCCATGAATCAGAAGACATCCTGTCATTAGCCCAGTTTCCGGTATTTGAAACGCCCCATTTATTACAGTAGGTAGTATAAGTCCCGCCATTCCATTCGTTGATATTCAATTGAGTAACTATTCCATCATCGGTATATACAAAAAGCTTAGCCGGATATGACTTCACTATATCACCACTGGCATCATCTGACAACTGCCAGGCTTTACTCCATAATCTTCCATTAACAACATTTGTCCCCTGAACTACACTGATATCGAAATAGAGCATATCCTGCCCTGTAAAAGTGCCCCCCGTATTAGTCTTGGCGAACTCAAAATAGTAATTGCCGACCTTTGTTGGAGTTAAGATTTTAGGTTCATACCCGGTAGGATTGACTGTTCCAATTTTAGGTCCTGCAAAAGCCTGGTCCCATGTAGTAACAAATCCCTGACCGCTTGAAGGAACAGCAGCCATTGTGAAACCGGTTACAAGCAAGCCATCAGGATCTTTGATCTGGTAAAACAAGGCATTTGTTCCATCATTAAATCCAAAAAAGATTTGTTCTGTAGCCGGATCGCTGATATAAACATTCAACCGGTATTTTTCAGCACAGTTAACAGTAGCAAAGGGAGTCCGGTGAGCAGACCCACCGGTCTGATCAAACATGATTCGTGTCCTTCTGTTCGGGGTTGTTGCCGGATTGGTTGGCTCCAACTGACGCGTACCCTCTCCAAAACCCAATAGCGGAAGGATAAGTAACAAAAGGCAAAAATATATCAGCAGTCCTTTCATAAGAGCTATGCTTGCAGGTAATCACTTACTTTAGCTGTGATGATCTTGTATGGGTTTTAGAACTCATAAAATTATAAAATTCCGGCTTTGTTCACCTAAAATTAAAGCCCCCGGAAAAGAGGGCTTTAAAGTGATAATTAATTTTTTATGAATGTTCAAAATGTTCAGATGCTCTCCCGGTCATGATATTCTGATATGATGTTGGAGCGTATAATTCATCCTTTTAGATGAACAATTGAGCCCCATCACTAAAACAGAGTTTCAATCTAATACTTAATGAGCCTGATCCCTTTTGTATTTTGTCCATCGCTGAATCGAAGGATATAAACACCTGATGGTTTATGACTCAGGTCCAGGCTTAAACTTGATGCATCCTTTTTATTTATTTTCTGTTTATGCAGTAAAACACCTTGCACATTAAATACTTCCAAATCTATATCCTTATTTAAATTTCCTATTTCACAATGGATGTATCCATTTCCCGGATTTGGAAACACCTTTACTGGTAATTGACTTTCCTGCTCACTGGTGCCATATGTACATTCTGAATAGGTATAAATTATGGTTATGTTGCCTGTATTGGAGCATCCTGTCAGAGAATTGAGAACATCCACCGAGTATGACAGCATATCAAATGCAATACCTGTGGTAGCTGATTGAATCTCAGGAGTATTTGCTCCATTCGACCATAAGTAGGTTGCATTGGGGTTTACGGCGCTTATGGTCAAAGTATCAAAAATACAGGCCATGATTGTATCACCGTTCCAAATATGCGCTCCCTGGGGAATAAGGTTTATGAAGGGTAAAGGATTCACAAAAACAGTCACAGAATCAAAATCCTGGGTAAAACCATCAGAAATTGTGAGTTTATAGGTTGTGGTTTGATTTGGTGTTACAGTTGGTTCACTCTGAGTCGATGAGTATCCTCCTGTTGCAGTCCATGTGTAGGAGTAATTTCCTGACCCACCTTCGGACAGAGGGAGTAATCGGGTTGATTCACCCAAACAAAGAGGAGAATGAATGGCCTGCGGTTGAACGTTTAATGGTCCGCCTGCTATAGTAACCAGGACTTCACTTGAAGATACGCAACCATGGCCATCAGAAACTGTAAGGGTAAAGTTTGTTGTATTACTCAGGATATCTGTTAGCGTCATGCTTTGTAACGGGTTTACCAGGAGATCTGCAGGTTCCCAGGAGAAAGAATAGGGCGAAAAACCACCGGAAGCGATACCTGTCAGGGTAGTTGTTGTGCCGTTAGGGATCGTTTGCGGAGCACCGGGATTAACAACGGGGTTAGGATAAACATTTACTGTAACGGTGCGGGTAAGTGTGCTGAAGCCATCGCTGATGGTAAGGTAATAAGTTGTAGTTACATCAGGCTGAATAGTAATATCCTCTAATGTTGAGTTAAATCCGGCAGGGTCAGAAGTCCAGCTGTAATTATAAATTCCTGATCCTCCACCTGTTTGAGTGGATATATTTGAGGTCGCACCCAGGCATAAGGCTACAGGATCCGCTTGGACCTGGACACCCATCGGGCCACCTGTGATGGTAACAGTGACAATGTCGGTATTCACACAGTTATTACCAATATCAAGAACAGTTAACTGAAAATCTGTTGTTTGAGAGAGGTTTACTGTAGTAGGGTTCTGAATATCAGGGTTGGAAAGTAGGTTTGCTGGCTCCCAATGATAGGAATATGAACCACTTCCTGCTGAACCAGCCCCTGGAGTGTTGTATAAGTACCATAGGGAATTGATACATCAAGTCCGGCATGAGCTACAGGGCTGGGATTGATTTCAATTGATTTTAAAGATTGCCCGACACATCCATTATTTGAGGTCACTTTTAGTAATACATCATAATTCCCTCCATTTGGATATATATACGAAGGGTTTTGAATATTGGATGTATCAGTACCTACTCCAAAGTCCCAGTGCCAGGCTGCAGCTGACCCCCCTGGTATCAAACTCGCGTCGGAAAACAAGGTCGCAAGCCCGGAACAAGTATTACCATAGGTAAAATTGGCCAGGGGTTTAGGACTTACATTGACTACAGCACTGCCAGAAGCAATACCATTGCATATCTCATTTGCTACCTGGGTAATTGTATAGGTAGTAGTGGATGTTGGATGAACATATATTGTTTTGGGAGAGGTTACTACCTGGATATTAACCGGCGTTTGACCAAAAGCGGATAGGGTTACGACCCATGGTGGATGATTCTGGCAATTAATGATGAGTTCTGTAGAATCTCCCTGGCAGATATTAGCACCCCCAGTAAGAGTAGCCGTCGGTTTGTTATAAATTCCAACAGTAGTGTAATTTGTATCGGCACTAGGCTGACCGTTCACTGTAACCCAAAGTGAATAAACCCCCGCCATGCTAAGTTGAGCATTCATTCTTATTGGATTTTGGAGAGTGGATGTCCATCCATCCGGGCCTGTCCAGTGGTATACCGCATTGTTCATGTTTGCAGCACCCAATTGCAGGTTTTCTCCCACGCAAATGGGACCATTATTAGCAGCGGCCGGCGGAAGAATGGTACAATCTGTGGCACCTGAACCTCCCGTCTGAGAAAACACAATATTACATGCAGCATTTGAATAGTTAGTAATGATAATAATGTAATACTTACCATTAACTGCATTTGCGATATCACATACTTCTGTTGCTGCAGTAGAATAACTACAATCAACAATCTTGTTGCTGGTTAGTTGTCCGCAAGCGTTCTGTGAGTCAAATGGACCCCAGCAACAAAAATCAATATCATGAGCAGGCTCACTATGCATTGTAATCTGAATCATGCCCGGCATAGCTATTTTCATATAATACCAGGCCGGATTAGGTGTTGAACCCAGGCAACCATAAGCAGGCCCTGCTTGCCCACTACCGGCATTTACACCAGCAGGAAAGCTATAAGATGTACCTGTACAAAATGGCAAGGCTCCTTCACAGACATTGTTATTATTCTGCGCCACCAACAGGCTTGAAATGGAGAATAGTAATACAAAACCTAGTAATAATCTTTTCATAGTCGGGGAAGTCTTACTTATCTGAACTTATTGTATTTAGCGGATAGGCTATCTTTCTCTTCCACCGACAGCTTGCTTCCTTGCTCAATAGCCTTATTAATGTAATTCTCCAGGTTTTTGACGACCTCGTTAGAATCATATTCCAGGCTGGAATAAATATTAAGAAATGGTACTGAAATATCTGTCTTGTCGATCACAACTTTAGGATCGGCGAAGATAGACTCTACTACTAATGCCTTTTCATAAAACCCCGGAAGTTGAGTCAGGTCAAGGGTATAATGAACCCGGCTTTCTTCAGTGCCAACTATTTTGACAATAGGATCTTTTTCAGACTTATCATTTTCTAAAGTCTGAGCCAGTAGGTTCAGAGGAAGCAGCAATAGGAATAAATAAAGCCACTTTGCAGGATGATTGAGTTTTTTTAATTTCATATTGTATGCTAAAGATTTCTATATCCATTTATTTCATTGTTTTACCCCAGGCATAGAAAATATATCTTCACCTGCCCGGCAGAAAGTACACAAAAAGCACAAATGAATATTAAAGGGAAATATGAAGTGAAACTATCTATTTACCAACATATTGGCAAACATTTTATAGATTGAATCGAGTGGGTTTAGTTTATGAGAGCTGTTAGTATTGCAATATTAGTTAAATTTTTGATTTGCATCAGTATAGGCTAATATTTTTCTAACAATCAGGTAATAAACAACGCTTTCAGGAATGGAAATCCTGAAAGGAAATTTGAGCTCATAATTCAGTTAACAGAGAAATTACCGGATCAGCACAATCGTCCCAAACACAGGTTCGGTCAGCTTATCATGGTTCCCCACATCCTTATTATTCCAGATGGTTCCATCGCGGAAGATGGCCTGGATCTTCCAGACATACACATCCTGCTGAACAGGGTGGCCTTTGTAGGTTCCATCCCAGTACTCCACGGGTGATCCTCTCTCATCCAGTTGCTTGGATTCCCAGATCATGGCTCCGTGTGAGTTATACACCTGGCAGTGGTAAGTAGCAAGGTTCTGACCCACCGGTTTCCATATCCTTGTCTGCTGTAGCGTACCTCCCGGGGCAAAAGCATTGGGGACATACAAGCCTTTGAAGAGCAAGGTATATAACATGCTGGTAGTATCCGAACAGCCCTGCTCATTCAGGGTCACCAGGGTCACGGTATAGGTGCCGTCTTCGGTGTAGGTGATCAGTGGGGAGGCCAGTGGGGATATCTCTCCATTGCCAAAGTCCCAGTGGTATTCATCGGCTCCGATGGATCCATCGTTGAACTGTACCTGTCCCTGCACCTGTTCTACATCTTCTGTATAACTGAAAGCACTCAGTGGTGAGGGTTCTACATCTACCATTGCTCTTAATGTATCAGCACATTGGTTGGTATCGCTGGCGGTCAGCAGTACCCTATACCTGCCGATACTGTCGAACACGAACTCCGGGGTAGATCCCTGCATTGAGCCTAAAAATCTTCCCAAACTGTCACTCACCCTCCATCCCCATAGGTTCAGCGGGGCAAGGTAAGGATCTGAATGGTCGAAGAAGTAGGTCGGATGCCCCACACAGGCTATCGAGCTGTTAAAGGTAGCAGAAGGCAGTCCATGGATTATCAGGCTGGTGGTGGCGGTATCACGGCATCCCGACTGGTTGGTGACAATCAGCCTGGGGTCATAACTGCCCGGGGGCAGGATAAACCCAGGAGGGTTGCGGTTTACAGCGGTGTCATACACACTCTGCGGATCACCAAACTCCCAGCGGTAAGTGAGTAGTGTAGCTCCATTGGCTTTGGTGGTATCGGTAAACATCGACTCCTGTTTGTAACATACATCCTGTGTTGAAAAGCCTGCCATAGGTGTGGCGATTACCGTGATCACCCTTTGTGTGGAGTCACTGATCACGCTGCCCCCAACGATCGTGCTTACCCTGAGTTTTACAAGGAAAGTACCCGGCTGGGTGAAAGTATGGGTGGTGAGGGATTGATAGCTGTTATAAGTGGTCGGTTGTGCGGTATCTCCCCAGGTCCATACCCACTGACTGATCTGTGCATCGCAGGTGGAAAAGTCCGAGAACGCAAGGGCATAGTTCTGACATAGCAAGGTGTCTGATGGCGTATAGGCTGCCACAATACAGGGGGAACGCTGAATGCTGTCTGTGACTGTTGAAGTACAACCATTCCCATCCACCACAGTCAATGTGGTTACATAGGTTCCGGCTGTGGTGTATTTATGCGTGGTGCTGGTATTGGGGGCATTGATGGTATCCAGTGTCCCGTCGCCAAAGTTCCAGTACATGGTAGTAATAGCACTTGCGGTATCGATGCTTTGGCTGGTAAAGGTGATGGTTGAGTCGCAGCTGCCCGGGGTATAATCGAACAATGCTACAGGCAAAGCATGCACCTGCACGCTTTGGTAATCATCCGCCTGGCATCCGAACTGGTCTATGGTGGAGAAGTTAATGGTATAGAAGCCCGGGGCGGTAAAGGTATGTCCCGGGGTTTTGAGGGTGCTCAGGTTCTGTGCACCGGACTGTGGATCCCCAAAGTTCCACTGGAAACTGATCAGGGAATCGGCAGGAGCAGCAGGGGTGAGCAACTGCGGGGTGAACTGCATAGGCTCACCGAAGCAGGACTGTGTATAACTGAAGGTAGCAGTGAGCTCTGAGGGGACACATACCTGCTGGAAGGCTGTATCCACACATCCACGGATATCGGTGATCATCAGCTTTACCTCATAGCAGGAGTCAATGGCATAATACACATGGTTGGGGTTCTGTCCATTGCCATACTGGTAAGGTTCAAACTCCCAGTTCCATCCTGTTACCAGTGCCTGGTAGCTCCATGAGGAGTCCTGGAACTGTACCGCTCCATTGGCACAGGGACTGGCTGAGTATTTAAAGTAGGCCGTAGGCTTGTTCCATACCTGCAGTGGCATGGTCTTCACATGGGTGCAGCCATGCTCGGTAGTGGTGGTAAGGGTGATGGTATAGGTGCCTGCTGTATTGAAGGTGTATTGCGGGTTCTGCATAGTGCTGGTATCAGCGGTGCCTGAGAGGCCAAAGTCCCAGCTCCATGCAACAAGGGTATCTCCCAGCGGGGCAGAGCTAAGATCGGTGAACTGTGTGGGGGATTCGGCACAGGCCTGCTGGGCCATAAAGTATGATTGAGGTGCACTGTGGATGGTCACCGGATGGCTGATGGCATTCTGGCACCCGAGGTATCACTGATGGTGAGTATCACGGTGAAAGTACCGGCCACTCCATAGCTATGCTGCGGGTTTTGTGTGTTTGCAGTGGGACTGCCATCACCAAAGTTCCAGTTGTAAGTCTGTACCGCTCCCACCTGTGTGGCGGTGGTATCGGTAAAGAAGGTGGTGGCTGATCCAAGGCAAAGCAGGCTGTCATTGTAAAAATCTACTCCTGGTTTTGGAACAATGGATACATTCTGTTCCAGTGTATCCTGGCATCCTGAAGCATTGGCAGTAATAAGCCTTACCAAATAAGTGCCCGGGTTGGCATAGTTATGTACCGGGTTGGTTTGGGTACTTGAGTTGCTGCTTCCCGATGGGGGATCGCCAAAGTTCCAGCTATGGGATACCAGTGTGGGACCTCCATTCAGACTGGTCTGGTCGGTAAACTGTGTGGCTTGTCCCTGGCAGGTATTCTGGTAAGAGAAAGCCGTGAGCGGGGAAGCAGAGATGGTCACAGGGATAACACGTGTATGGCTGCAGCCCTGTTGTGTGCCCAGGGTCAGGCTTACAAGGAAAGTGCCCGGCTGGCTGTAGGTATGTGTTACCGTGGGGTGGTAAGTAGTAAAGGTGGTATCTGTATCATCACCGAACTGCCAGTACCAGTTGTTGATTATTCCGCCATTGCCATTGCCCAGGTCGGTGAAGGTGATCTCTGTGCCTGAGCAGGCAGGGGTGTTAAAGCTGAAGTTGGACAGCGGCCCGGGGGTTACCACCACTGCATTGGTCTTGGTGTTTATGCACCCTGCCGTATCGGTGATGGTGAGCATCACATTGAAGGTGCCGGACTGGGCATAGATATGCATCGGGTCCACAAGGGTGGAACTCAGCCCATCCCCGAACTGCCAGTACCAGCTCTGGGTGGCATTTACATTCACCGTAGTGCTGGAAGTGAACTGGGTGGTATCACCACTGCATCCTGCCACTGAACTAAAATCTACCAGAGGTGGTGGGGTTACATTCACTGATGAAGTAACCGTATCGCTGCATCCGCCTGAGATAATGGCTATCAGCCTTACCGTATAGGTCCCTGCGGTATTGAAGTTATGGATAGGGTTCTGCTGGCTGCTCTGGTTGGAGCTGCCTGAGCCCGGGTCACCAAAGTCCCATTGCCAGTTGGAGATGCCTGAGGTGGTATTGCTTAGAGAAAGATCCGTGAATGATACCGCTGCTCCCTGGCAAGCGGCGCCATGACTGAACAGCGCCGTAGGTTTGGGAAGGATGGTAAGGGTTTTAGTCTGCAGGTTGGAGCAGGAATCGGAGCTTTTTACTGTCAGGGTTACATTGAAAGTCCCCGACTGTGCATAGGTATGTGATACAGAGGCTGTAGCAGGGAAGTTGATAACCTGTGTAGTGCCATCACCAAAATCCCAGAACCAGCGCGTTACATATCCTGCGGCAGAAGTGGTAAGATCGGTGAACTGTATTTGCTGATCATCACAGGCAGGAGAAGAGAAGTCGAAGTTCACAAGGGGCAGCGGAACGATGATGATCGGGTGGCTGCGCTGGTTCTCACATCCTGCCGTATCGGTAACGGTGAGCGTGACGGTATAAGTCCCGGCAAAAGTATATACATGGCTGGGAGACTGAAGGGTACTGCTGCCTCCATCCCCAAAGCTCCAGTACCAGCTGGCAATGGTGGGGATAGCCATGCCTGCAGGGCTGAACTGTGCCGGATTATCCTGGCAGGCGCTCTGGAAGCTGAAGTCGGTAACAGGCAAAGGCTTGATGGTGACAGGGTAGCTGATCGTATCGGAGCAGCCATTTAAGGTGAGGGTGATCAGTTCACCGTATAGGTGCCCTTGCAGCATAGCTGTGATTGGGGTTTTGATCAGGCTGGTGTTGAAACTCCTCGAACCGGGTCGCCAAAGTTCCATTGCCAGGAGGTCAGGCTTTGACTTCCGGAAGTGGTGGTAAGGTCGGTGAAGTGTACAGGGCTGTCCTTGCAATGGCCCGAGCTCATAAAGTCGGCCGTGGGGGAACCAAAAACATTCACCAGACGGGAGTAGCTATGGGTACAGTCTTCGGAGTTAGTCACCGTGAGGGTCACATTGAAAGTACCTGTTACGGCATAGATATGGCTTACATCGGGGATCGCAGGGAAAAGGATGGTCTGAACAGGGCTCCCATCGCCAAAGTCCCAGCTCCAGCTGGTCAGGTAGCCTGTTTCTGTGGTACTCTGATTATTGAAGCTGATGGTTTGTCCCTGGCAGTTATCGGTAGCAGAGCTGAACAATGCCGTTGGCGGTGGGGTAACAACCAGGGTGTGGGAACGGGATCCTTCGCAGCCTGCCGTATCGGTGATGGTAAGGATTACCGTATAGGTGCCTGCTGCAATATAGGTGTATTGTGTGTTGCGGGTATTGCTCGTGGAGCCATCGCCAAAATCCCAGTGGTAGGTTGCTGTAGCATTCAGGTTGATCAATGTACTGTCGGCCCAGAAATGGGTTGGGGTACCAAGACAGCCGGTGGTACTAGTAAAATCAGCCAGGGGGGCGCCTTTTACATTCACCTGTCGAAGGATAGTGTCGCTGCAGCCATTAAAGTTCTGTACAATCAGGGTTACATTATAAAGTCCTGCTGTAGTATATAAATGAGTAGGGTCTTCCAGGGTGCTGGTGTTCAAAGATCCAGAAGCAGGATCTCCAAAATCCCAGCTCCAGCTGGTAACGGCTCCCCCTCCATTGGTGTTGCTGGCATCGTTGAAAATAGCAAGTTCATTCTGGCAGTTGCTCCAGAAGTCAAAGCCGGCAAGGGGACGGCGGGTGACAGTGATAGTGGTGCTGTAAATATCCGTGCAACCCCGACTATTCAATATGGAAAGAGTAACAAGGTAAGTTCCGGCACCAGCGTAGGTATGCACAGGGTTAGCGGTGGTAGGAAAATTGATGGTATCATTGGGAGAACCATCTCCATAATTCCATATCCATTGATTGATATAGCCTTGTCCTGCCGGATTAATACTCAATTCAGTAAATTGTGTGGCATCACCCAGGCAGTTTGGTGTATTATATGAAAAGAATGCTGTGGGATGCGGTCGCACTTCAACCGGATGACTGATAGAATAAGTGCAATTATTGGTATCCTCCACATTAAGTGTTACTTGAAAGATACCGTAAGTCGGATAGATATGCCAGGGGTTAATAGGTGCATTAAAGGTAGCAAAGGTGCCATCACCGAAATCCCAGTGCCAGTTGCTGATTTTATTGATAAATGCCCCTGAAACGGTAAAGAAAGTTGTATCTGTATTACAAACTGGTAAAGTAGTGAAGTCAGTAACAGGGGTTGGATTCATGATCACGTTGACGGTATCCTGCATCATCAGATCACAATTTCCAACAGGGTTTGTGCCTCTGACAGCGTATTGCCCAGGAGTGCTTTTAATTCCAAAACTTAATGGATTTCCTGTTCCGGGAAGCAGGCTTCCTTCAGGCAGACCGTTTAGCAGGAGTTCATAAGTCATTCCGACCTGGGAGCCTGATAGTCCTATGGTTACTCCAGGAGTGCCTTCACAATAGAAACC
Source organism: Bacteroidales bacterium (assembly GCA_016707785.1). Taxonomy (NCBI): domain Bacteria; kingdom Pseudomonadati; phylum Bacteroidota; class Bacteroidia; order Bacteroidales; species Bacteroidales bacterium. The sequence goes on from JADJGZ010000058.1 coordinate 123,320, forward strand.
TCCATTGCTAACTGTGACCGTGAAGGGATCAGGAAGCGGAAAAACTGTAATAGCTGCTAATCCGTGAATTGAATCATTTGGGGTATTACAATAGATATCATTGCTGGCACTAATCCAATAACTGGTAGTAACTGGAGGACTCACATTGAATGTATATGGAGAACTCATGATATTATTAACTATAACGGGGGTCGTTCCATTGGTATAGGTTACTGACCATGGGGGTGTCCCGGTAAAGTCAATGGTAATGGGCGTAATCTCAGCTTCACAAATACTTATCGTACCACTGATAGTAGCGGAAGGATCCGGGTGAACTGTAAGCCACATAAAGTCATCACCTGTTAAACTTTGGCAACCAGAGAGATCGAGTGATAAAACAACAACATTACCGACGTCATTTGGCCCCGGAGTATATGTAGGATTTAATGTATTTGGGTTACTGAAAGTTCCATCACCTGTGGTAATCCATGTATGGTATTCTGGAATTGAGCATTTGCATTAAGCTGATAGGGCCTTTGTCCGCAGATTTCATCGTCAGGGCCGGCATTGCTAATAGGAGTAGGGTCAATTTTGAGAATGATCTGGTCATTGACGAAAGTCCCGCTGCAAACACCAACACCTTCTAAAGTCAGGGTAAAGGTGATATTCCTGTCAGTTGTTGAAAGATCAATAGGTCCGGCAAAATATACTGGATTAAATATATTCGGATTACTGAGGAATCCATCTCCACCTGAGATTGTCCATTGAATATTAGCTGCATTGTAATTGTTGCCTACACCATTCAACTGGAATTGGGTAACATTACTGCATATATAATCATCCGGGCCTGCATTTACTACAGGATGTGCCTGTAATTGAAAGATCCCGGGAATCACTGACGATCATAGAGGAACATGCTAATCGTCCCTGGGCTGACAAAGTAAGGGTGACTACTCCTGCCAGGAAATCAGGATTTCCCGGGATATAAGTAGGTGATAGTATTGATGTGGAACTATAAACCCCGGATCCCCCACTCCATGTGATTGTTGAATAGTTGGTAGCATTTGCCCCAAGAATAGGGATTGGTGCATTTACGCAAAATGCTTCATCCAGTCCAGCATATACAGTTGGCATGGGATCAATATTTAAAACCATCTGATCTGTGACCAATTCTGCAGAACAAGCGCCTGATCCGGTGCCGGTCAGTGTTAGCGTTACTATTCCAAGGACGATATCATTAGGCCCAGGTGAGTACACAGCATTCAACTGGTTCAAATTACTGAAAGTCCCGTCCCCGCTGCTGCTCCATTCATTAACAGTACAATTCTCTGAACTTCCAGATAATGTGTACGTATTTGCTGAGCAGATAGTTGCATTGCTACCTGCACCAACATGAGGAAACGGTGATATACTCAGTATCATTCCGTCCAAATCTGTTTGACCTGCACAACTTAAGGCTCCATGAACTTCCAGTGTCAGGTAAATATCACCTGTTTCATCTGGCATCGGATTATAGGTAGGGCTAACTGTATTTGCTCCACTAAGGCTACCTGTACCGGTTTCTGTCCAGCTGATCCCTCCTGTTATTGCATTCTGAGCTGAGGCCCCGGTAACATTGAATACTGTGCCCTGGCATATTGCTGCGTCAGGACCGGCATTGGCTACCGGCATTGGATCAATGGTCAGTTGCATCTGATCGTTTACATCTGTACAGGGTGAAGCGGCAATTCCATTCAGTGTCAGGGTAATGACTCCACTCTCACCCGGTCCGGGAGTATATACAGGATGAAGGAAACTGGAGTTGTTGAAACTACCGGTTCCTGTATGGGTCCATAATAAGGAAACATAGTTTTGAGCCGTAGAACCGGAAACTGTAAAATTATTATTCTGACAAATAGATGCATCCGAACCAGCATTCGCATTAGGCTGGCGGGTAATACTCAGTGTCATTGAAGAAGTCTGGATCGGGCAGGGTGAAACAGCGGATGCTGCAAGAGTTAGGGTTACTGATCCTGATATAATATCTGCCGGACTGGGAGTATAAACCGGGTGTAATGTCCCTGTATTATTGAAACTACCACTACCGCTGGTATTCCATTGTATAGCTGTATAATTACCGGCGGTTGAATTCAATAATGTATAACTGCCTCCTTCACAAATAGTTGCATTATCACCTGCAAAAGCATGTGCTGCAGGTTGGATGGTAAGCTGCATCTGGTCCACGACAGGTGTGCAGGGTGTAAGAGAGTTTGCTGTAAGGGTTAATGTGATTGTACTCGTTCCATTCCAACCCCGGAGTTAAGTAGGATGCAACTAGCTTGAATTGTTTCAATGTCCCTGTACCTGTATGGGTCCAGATTATAGTGGAATAAAATAAGGCACTGGATCCTGATACCACATAACTCCCGGATTGGCACATACTGGCAGCCGGACCTGCATCTGCCACAACCTGGCGTGTTATTTGCAAGGTCATTGCAGATACAGCACTCTGACATGCTGCCAGGGAATTTGCCGTCAGCGTAAGATTCACATTCCCCGATTGGATATCTGCTATACTGGGCGTATAAACAGGATGTAAGACACTTACATTATTAAAGGTTCCTGTTCCTGAACTGGTCCATGACAGAGAGGTATAATTCGCTGCATTCGAGGTGGAAAGTGTGAAGCTACTACCCTCACAAATACTTGAGTTACTCCCGGCAAAAGAAGTTGCAGAAGGATTAATTGTCAGGTTCATCGAATTGGTGATCCTGGACGCAAGGTGGATTGCCATTGGCTGTCAATGTTATAACAACTACTCCGTTTTCGGTCACACCGAAGTATAGGTTGGGTTAAGGTACATGCATTAATCAAACTTCCCTGACCATTGTGACTCACAAAACAGAGGTATAACAGCTGGCCGTGGCCGGGGTAATAGTAAACGGTGAATTCTGGCATGTGGTGGCATCAAGACCTGCATTGGCGTTGGGCCCGAAGTATACTAACGGAACGTGAAAAGTTTTCACACAGCCAAAAGCAGATGTTGTTGTGAGTGAAACATTATATACTCCACCAGTTGCATAGGTATGGGTAGGATTTTGCAGCGAACTGGGAGCACTCGCATCTCCAAATGTCCAGTTCCAGGAAGTAATCGAACCTGATGGAATAGTTGATGTATCAAAAAAATGAACCAATGCCCCAGTACACGTATCTGAACAACTGAAAGAAGTTACTGGAAGGGGGTTTACGGTTATGATCTTTTTGTGAGAACAGAGAACATTGTGATTGAAGTTGTGGTACCTGCACCGTATCATTGCCTGCCACATTCCAGAGAATATTTACGGAAGTCCCGGTATTACGGGTTGAATATTTCCACCATAGACTGACCAGTTATAACTATTTAGACCGGAAGTGATTGTAAAAGTAGATGTGGTTCCCATACAGGCAGAAGTTGGACCTGTTATCTGTGGGTTGCCGTTGGTATTTACAGTAATGAACAATGATGGGGAATTAAGACCATATCCGCAATCTGTATTCCAGCCTTTGACAAATAAGGTTCCACTCACTGCTGTTGACGAAAAATTTATAGTAATGCTGTTGGTTGTTGTGGTTTGGGTAGTGCCATCCGGAAGTGTCCAGATATAGTTCACTGTTGAGTTCTGTGCAGGCACTGTGTAGGTAACACCGATCTGACCCTGACATACAGGTGTGGGACCTGAGGGCATTGCAGGTGTGGGGGAGTTCTGATTAAAACCAGGTCCTGACTTATGGTAGCCTGTAGATAGTACCACCAACTATTAACCATTTGATCATGCTGAGGGGGATTGGGAGGAAAATTATGACAACCTGTTATTGTCGCACTGGTAGGATAAATACATCCTGAAACAGTATTACTTCCACCCCCAAGATAGGAGTCATCCCAATAAATGGGTAGAATAGCACTTCCTGAGGGTACAGGCCTGACAATATCCACCTTGATTCCTTTACTTGCATTTTCCAATATCCCATAATGGAAGATTGGTAAGGCCATTGAGGTAATCAATATCCATGTTTACCGAGGCACCATTCTGGACTGTAACCCCTAAACCATTCACACCATTCCAATGTATTGTATCCCAGGTCGCACAATTGGTGGAACCCGTCACACTTTTACTCAGGGTAACATCTTCAGGGCCGGATCCGGTCGGTTCACAGTCGATAGTAATAGTCACAGATCCGGGCTTATTGACCTTTACCAGGATATCAATGGTCCCATTACAATATGAGGTATTACTAACTTCACAAATTTGACCTAATGTTCCTGTGGGGTAGACGTTGGAATCAGGATCGTTGAGGAAGATTTTATATTGTGGTAAATCACCGGAAGAGGGCCAGTTATCAAGAGATTTACGATCAATAGCCCAATTTCCGCTATTTGTAACAATTTCATTGATTACAATACACTACATAAGTTCCGCCATTCCATTCATTGATATTCAATTTATCAACTATCTGGTCATCAGTATAAATAAACAAATTGGCCGGATAAGATAGAATATTATCGGATCCGGTACCATCAGTGAATTGCCAGGCTTTGCTCCAAAGTCGTCCATTCTTTACAGTAGTCCCATCAACAACGCTGATATCGAAAAACCGCATATCTTTACTATTATAGAAATGTCCTCCAGTAGAATTGGAAGCAAATTCGAAATAGTAATTCCCGGTCTTTGTTGGAGTCAGAATCAAAGGATCATATCCTGATGGATTGACGGTTCCAATCTTTGGGCCATTATAAGCCTCTGTCCAGGTGCTGATATAACCATTGCCGGTTGTTGGAATAGCTGCCAGTGAATATCCGGCAACAACAATCCCATCAGGATCTTTGATCTGGTAATATATATTCTGTGAATCGTCATTAAATCCAAAATAGATCTTTTCTGTTGTTGATTGCTAATATATACATTCAACCGGTATTTCTCCGGACAGCCTACATAAGCAAACTGGATTCTATGTGCAGCCAAATCTTCTTCAAACACAACCCTTAAACGGCGATTGGGCGTGGAGAACCAACAGAGTGTATTTTGAGTTTTGTAAAAGTCATAAGCAAATTGAGTTCATAGGCCACCTTCCAGATAAAAGTCTGTTTATTACCTATGTTACAAAGATAATATAATGCAGTCAATAAAAATATCAGAGCGAAAAATCTGGCATTCTTGCATTTAGCTAAGAAAACCAACAAACATAATGGTGGAATTTTCTGATGAAAAAATATTATCTATAGATTTGATACTTGTCCTGTCAGAAAAGCATTTTTTATATAGATAAATCTATTAGATAGATTTTTAGAAATAAACAGATATTTAAACAAACAGGAGAACCCATTATGGATTCTCCTGCCCGTTGATTGAAACAACTCTTGATTACCTGATCAGCACATTGTCCCAAACACAGGTTCGGTCAGCTTGTCATGGTTCCTACATCCTTATTATTCCAGATGGTGCCATCGCGGAAGATGGCCTGGATTTTTCCAGACATACATCCCGCTGAACAGGATGGCCTTGTAGGTTCCATCCCAGAACTCCACCCGTGATCCTCTCATCCAGCTGTTTGGATTCCCAGATCAAGGCTCCATGTGAGTTATATACCTGGCAGTGGTAAGTAGTAAGGTTCTGTCCCACGGCTTCCATATCCTTGTCTGCTGTAGAGTACCTCCCGGGGCAAAAGCATTGGGGACACAATGCTTTGAAGAGCAAGGTATATAATATGCTGGTAGTATCCGAACAGCCCTGCTCATTCAGGGTAAACAGGGTCACGGTATAGGTGCCGTCTTCTGTAAGTGATTACGGGAGGCCAAGGGTGAGATTTCTCCATTGCCAAAGTCCCAGTGGTATTCATCGGCCCGATGGATCCATCGCTGAACTGCACCTGTCCCTGCACCTGTTCTACATCATCTGTATAACTGAAAGCACTCAGTGGCGAGGGTTCCACATCTACCATTGCCCTTAAGGTATCTGCACACTGGTTGGTATCGCTGGCGGTCAGCAGCACCTTATACCTGCTGATACTGTCGAACACGAACTGGGGTAGATCCCCGCATTGAGCCTAAAAATCTCCCCAAACTGTCACCACCCTCCATCCCTCCCACAGGTCCAGTGGGGCAAGGTAAGGATCTGAATGGTCGGGAAGAAGTAGGCGGACGCCAACACAGGCAATAGAGCTGTTGAAGGTAGCAGAAGGAAGGCCATGGATTATCAGGCTGGTGGTGGCCGTATCACTGGAGCCCGACTGGTTGGTGACAATCAGCCTGGGGTCATAACTGCCCGGGGCAGATAAACCCAGGAGGGGTTACGGCTTCAGCGTGTCACAATACACACTGAGGGTCACCGAACCCCAGCGGTAAGTGAGATGTAGCTCCATTGGCTTTGGCGGTATCGGTGAACATCGACTCCCGTTTGTAACATACATCCTGTGTGGTGCAAACCCTAGCCATCGGGGTGGCGATTACCGTGATCACTCCTCTGCGTGGAGTCACTGATCACACTGCCTCCAACGATCGTAGTTCTTACCCTGAGTTTTATATGGAAAGTACCCGGCTGGGTGAAGGTATGGAGTGGTGAGGGATTGATAGCTGTTATAGGTGGTCGGTTGTGCGGGTATCTCCTCAGGTCCATACCCACTGGCTGATCTGGGCATCGCAGGTGGAAAAATCCGAGAACGCTAGGGCATAGTTCTGGCATAACAAGGTGTCGGATGGCGTATAGGCTGCCACAATACAGGGGGAACGCTGACTGCTGTCTGTGACTGTTGATGCACAATTATTCCCATCCACCACCGCCAATGTGGTTACATAGGTTCCGGCCGGTGGACATTTATGGTGGTACTGGTATTGGGGCATTGATGGTATCCAGTGTCCCGTCTCCAAAGTTCCAGCATGGTAGTAATAGAACTTATGGTATCGCTTTGGCTGGTAAAGGTGATGGTTGAGTCGCAGCTGCCCGGGGTATAACCTCGAACACAATGTTACGGCAAAGCATGCACTCAGCTTGGTAATCACCGCGGGGCATCCGAACTGGTCTCAGGGGCAGTTGATGGTATAGAAGCCCGGGCGGAAAAGATGTCCTGAGCTTGAGGGTGCTCAGGTTCCGCACCCGACTGGGATCTCCAAAGTTCCACTGGCTGATCAGGGAATCGGCAGGGCAGTAGGGGTGAGTCAACTGCGGGTGAACTGCACAGGCTCACCGAAGCAGACCGTGTGTATAACTAAAGGTTGCAGTGAGCTCTGAGGGGACACATACCTGCTGGAAGGCTGTATCCTCACATCCACGGATATCGGTGATCATCAGCACTTACATTATAGCAGGAGTCACTGGCACAATACACATGGTTGGGGTTCTGTCCATTGCCATACTGGTAAGGCTCAAACTCCCAGTTCCATCCTGTTACCAGTGCCTGGTAGCTCCATGAGGAGTCCTGAACTGAACGGCCCATTGGCACAGGGACTGGAGTATTGAAAGCAGGCTGTAGGGCTGGTTCCGCCTGCAGCGGCATGGTCTTCATGGTGCAGCCATGCTCGGTAGTGGTGGTAAGGGTGATGGTATAAGTGCCCGGTGGTATTAAAGGTGTATCGGGTTCTGCATCGTGCTGGTATCAGCGGGCCTGAGAGTCCAAAGTCCCAGTTCCATGCAACAAGGGTATTCCAGTGGGCAAGAGCTCAGGTCGGGAACTGTGTGGGAGACTCCGGCACAGGCCTGCTGGGCCATGCTAATGATTGAGGTGCACTGTGGATGGTCACAGGATGGCTGATGGCATTCCTGGCAACTGAGGTATCACTGATCGTGAGCACCACGGGTAAAAGTACCCGCCACGCCATAGCTATGTTATGGGTATTGTGTTTGCAGGACTGCCATCACCAAAGTTCCAGCTGTAAGTCTGAACGGCTCCTACCTGTGTGGCGGTGGTTCGCAAAGAAGGTGGTGGCTGATCCAAGGCAAAGCAGGCTGTCATTGTAAAAATCTACCCTGGTTTTGAACAATGGATACATTCTGTCCCAGGTATCCGGGCATCCTGAAGCATTGGCAGTAATAAGCCTTACTAAATATGCGCCCGGGCTAAGAAGTTAGTACCGGGTTGGTTTGGCATTGAGTTGCTGCTTCCCGATGGCGGATCGCCAAAGTTCCAGCTGTGGATACCAGTGTGGGACCGCCATTCAGACTGGTCTGGTCGGTAAACTGTGTGGCTTGTCCCTGGCAGGTATTCTGCAAGAGAAAGGAGAGCGGGAAGCAGAGATGGTCACAGGGATAACACGTGTATGGCTGCAGCCCCGCTGTGCGCCCAAGGTCAGGCTTACAAGGAAAGTGCCCGGCTGGCTGTAGGTATGTGTTACCGTGGGGGGGGTAAGTAGTAAAAGGGTATCATTATCATCACCGAACCGCCAGTACCAGTTGTTGATTATTCCTCCACGTTACCATTGCCAAGATCGGTAAAGGTGATCTCCGTACCTGGAGCAGGCGGGGGTATTGAAGATGAAGGGACAGCGGTACGGGGTCAGCCGACCACTGAATTGGTCTTGTGTTTATGGAGTTTGCCGTATCGGTGATGGTGAGGGTGACATTGAAGGTGCCGGACTGCATAGATATGCATCGCGTCCACAAGGGTAGAACCTGTGCCCATCCCCGAACTGCCAGTACCAGCCTGGGTGGTATTTCCTATATTCACAGCCGCTGGAAGTGAACTGGTGGTATCACACCGCATCCCGCCAATGAACTGAAATCTACCAGCAGGAGGTGGGGTTATATTCACTGACGCGGTAACCGTAGTCGCTGCATCCGCCTGAGATGGTGGCTATCAGCCTGACTGTACAAGTCCTCGCGGTATCGTAAGTGATGTAAATAGGTTCCCGCTGGTCAGCTCTGGTTAGAAGAGCTCTAGACGTCCGGGTCACCAAAGTCCGACCATTGCCAGTTGGAGATCCCCGAGGTGGTATTGCTTAGTGAAAGATCCGTGAATGAGACTTGCCGCCCCCTACAGGTATGCGCCATGACTGAACAGTGCCGTAGGTTTGGGAACGACGGTAAGGGTTTCAGTCTGCAGAGCTGGTGCAGGAATCGGATCTTTTATGCTGTCAGGGTTACATTGAAAGTCCTGCCTGGGTATAGGTATGTGATAAGAGTGAGGTAGTAGGAAGTTGGACAACTCAATGTTGCCATCACCAAAAATCCCAGAACCAGTGTGTTACATATCCTGAGGTAGAAGTAGTAAGATCAGTAAACGGAAATAGCTGATCATACAGGCAGGAGAAGAGAAGTCGAAGTTCACTAGGGGCAGCGGAACGATGATGACCGGGTGGCTGCGCTAGTCCTGACATCCCGCCGTATCGGTAACGTTGAGCGTAACGGTATAGGTATCCCGGCAAAGGTATAAGGCATGGCTGGGAGACTGGAAAGTACAGCTGCCTCCATCCCCCCAAAGCTCCAGCAGTACCAGCTGACAATGCTGGGGATAGCCATACTTTAGGGACTGAACTGTGCAGGGTTATCCCGGCAGGCGACCCCGAAGCTGAAGTTCGCATGGCAGGTAAAGGCTTGATGGTAACAGGTAGCTGATCGTGTCGGAGCAGCCAATTAAGCGTGAGGTGCAAGTTCAGTCACCGTATAGTTACCCGTTGCAGTACAGGTGGCAGGTTGGGTTGTTCATGAACTGGTGTTATCTGAATATTTGAACCAGGGGATCACCAAAATTCCAGTACCAAAGCGCAGGCTATTGACTTCCGGAAGTGGAGGTAAGGTCCGTAAAATGAAAAAGACTGTCTCTTGCAATGGCCTGAGCTCATAAAGTCTGTCGTGTGGGAATCCGAAAACATTCATCAGACGGGAGATGCAGGGTGCAGCCCTCGGAGTTGGTAATGGCACATATTGAAGTTTTTGTTACGGCAGGACATGGGCTTGAATGGGGGATCGCAGTGGAATGATGGT
>JADJGZ010000059.1 GCA_016707785.1 Bacteroidales bacterium
GAGTGTATTTGAAAGAAGAGTGGAATTCCTTACATTCCAAAGCAACATTCCATCGGTATAAAGCAGCAGAAACTACTCATTTTCATCTGAAATAGAGGTACATCCTTTACCAGAATTCAGGGTGATGGTAAATTCTGAATACTGGACCTGCGGTTAATGGAATCCCATTCTGATTTACCTGTAACCAGGTATCAGCCTCATGAGGGGATGAGGCCGAGTTTATAGGCATTCATTGATAGTTTGTGCCTGCATCTGAAACCAAACGAGGAAGACAAGAATGAGGGTGAACAGTAATCGGGGTAACTTAACATAGAATTGAAATCCTGGCCTATTTAACGTACTTTTTTAACTACAATTTATCAACCTGGCAGAATGGAAAAAAATCTTCTCCGCTCACTTTCAACAAATAAATTCCTGGCAGGGGAGTGGAGGAGGCTATCAAAGGCTCCATCCTTCAGTCTGTAAGCATCCATTATGTCGTGGAATACTTCTATTCCCCTGCATATCAACTATTTCCACCCGCAACTTTTACCTTTCACCGGCAACCTGCGGAATACAATCCACTTCCCGATTTGGATAACGAGTATTTCATTGGTAAACACTTTATCATTAAAGCCGTAGGTGCATTCACTATAGGTAAATATTATGGTGATACCAGCCTCATTTACACACAATGAAGAGGTATTTGTGACTTTCACTGTATAAGAAAGGATATCAAAGGCAATACCAGTAGTTGCTGATTGAATAATTGGTGTATTTTACCATTTGACCAGAGGTAGTTGCAATTCGGCAAACTGGCATCAAGGCTTAAAGTATCAAAAAACATGCCAGAATGGTGTCAACTCCAAAAACATGGGCCCCATCAGGTATAAGGTTGATTTGAGGCAGCTGGTCCACTCACCCCTAACCGAATCTTCGAATTGACTATATCCGTCATCTATTACAAGCAAATAGGTAGTTGTAGTTCCCGGAGAAACAATAGGTTCAGCCTGTTGAGATGCAAAACCACCCGGGCCGGACCATTGATAAGTGTAATTCCCTGAACCTCCTTCTGAAAAAGGTAGCAATTGAGTGGATTCACCCCTGCATATAGGTGAATGAACAGCATGCGGATCCACAAAGAGCGGACCACCTGAAATGGAAATCATCACTGATGATGAGGATGAACAACCATGTGAATCGGTGACAGTAAGGGTAAAATTTGTGGAGCTACTTAATAGTTGAGTACTGGTATTGTTTGAATAAGGAGATACCACCATTGTTGGAGGACTCCATTGATAGGAATAAGGTGGTGATCCTAACCCTGCAGATCCGGAAAGAGTGGTTGATGTTCCATTGGGGATGGTTTGTGGAGGTCCGGCATTGGCTACAGGATCTGTATAAACCGAAATGGTAATGGATTGGGTGAATGTACTGAATCCGTCAGAGACTACTATGGTATAAATCGTAGTCACTTCAGGTTGTACTGTAATGTCTTCGATAGAAGATGTAAAGCCCACAGGATCAGATGTCCAGGAATAGGTATACGTTCCTGATCCGCCCCCAGTCTGAGCGTTGATAGAGGATGTCCCGCCCCGGCACACTGCTAAGGTATTGGCAGATAACTGCACACCAAGCGGGCCTCCAAAAATGGTAACTGTAACCATATCTGAATGATGGCAACCCACAGATAAATCGGTCACTGTTAAAATGAAGTCTGTAGTTTCTGACAGATCTACTGTTACCGGTTCCAGTACATTGGGATCCAGGAGCAATGCAGCTGGTTCCCAGTGATAGGATAAGTTACCGCTACCACCGGTAGCATTGCCCTGCAGGGTAGTACTGGTACCAAATGGGATCGCTTTATCAATACCTGCATCAGCCAATGGAGCCAGATGGATAACGACAGGTTTTGTGTAATTACCTATACATCCATCATTAGAAATCACTTTGAGATGCACCTGGTAAGTTCCGCTATTAGTAAAAGAATAGGTTGGATTCTGAACATTGGAGGTATCGCCGAAAAGGCCGAAATCCCAATGCCATGAAACAGGATATCCACCCGGAACAAGGCTGAGGTCAACAAAATTGGTAGGCAATCCAGAACAATTGTTATCGAAAGAGAAGTCCACCTGAGGATTCCTTATTACAACCACAGTAATACTTGAAGAGCCTTCCGAAAGATACCACCAGGTATTGATCATATTTTCATTCTGGCTGGTCCAGGAATGACACCCATTAACAGTAACACTGGTGGGATAAATGCAACCATTCAGGCTATTCACAGTTCCACCCGGAAGTTTAGAATCATCCCAGAATATGGGCATCTTAGTACTAAAAAGGGGTGCAGGTCTGACAATATTAACAATCAACCCTGATGCATTATCTTCCACATCCCATAAAGGAAGATTGGTAAGTCCGTTCAGGTAGTCAATATCAATATTTATATTAGTGCCACTCTGAACAGGATTTCCATTGCCATCAAGGCCATTCCATGTGATTGTATCCCAAACATCACAGGCTACCGAACCAACAACAGGCCCGGTTAAAACTACGTCTTCCGGACCTGAGCCTGCAGGTGCTATATCAAGATTAAGGGTCAGAGAGCCCGGCTTATTTACTCTTGCAAGAATATCTATAGAGCCGTTACAATTGGAATGACTGCTCACCTCACAGATTTGGCCGAACTGCCCGGTAGGGAAAATATTTATATCAGGATTATTTAAGAATATCTTATACTGAGGCAGGTCACTTCCCGGCCAGGAATCAGAAGACATCCTGTCATTAGCCCAGTTTCCGGTATTTGAAACACCCCATTTATTGCAGTAGGTAGTATAAGTCCCACCATTCCATTCGTTGATATTCAATTGAGTAACTATTCCATCATCGGTATATACAAAAAGCTTAGCCGGATATGACTTCACTATATCACCACTGGCATCATCTGACAACTGCCAGGCTTTACTCCATAATCTTCCATTAACAACATTTGTCCCCTGAACTACACTGATATCGAAATAGAGCATATCCTGACCTGTAAAAGTGCCCCCCGTCATAGTCTTGGCGAACTCAAAGTAGTAATTGCCGACCTTGTTGGAGTTAAGATTTTAGGTTCATACCGTAGGATTGACTGTTCCAATTTAGGTCCTGCAAAAGCCTGGTCCCATGTAGTAACAAATCCTGACCGCTTGAAGGAACAGCAGCCATTGTGAAACCGGTTACAAGCGCTTCATCAGGATCTTTGATCTGGTAAAACAAGCATTTGTTCCATCATTAAATCCAAAAAGATTTGTTCTGTAGCGGATCGCTGATATAACATTCAACCGGTATTTTCAGCACAGTTAACGGTAGCAAAGGGAGTCCGGTGAGCAGACCCACCGGTCTGATCAAACATGATTCGTGTCCTTCTGTTCGGGGTTGTTGCCGGATTGGTTGGCTCCAACTGACGCGTACCCTCGCCGAAACCCAATAGTGGAAGGATAAGCAACAAAAGGCAAAAATATATCATCAGTCCTTTCATAAGAGCTATGCTTTCAGGTAATCACTTACTTTCTCTGTGAATATCTTGTATGGGTTTTAGAACTCATAAAATTATAAAATTCCTGCTTTGTTCACCTAAAATTAAAGCCCCCGGACAAGAGGGCTTGTGATGATACAATAATTTTTCAGAAGATTCTCAACAATGTAAAAAGCATTCTAACTGCCTGTCTTACTGATGCATTTAACTATTGTAGATTTTATCGTGTAAGATGAAACCTTCTTCACATCAGTCAATACTTTGTCAATCTAATATTTAATGAGCCTGATCCCTTTACTGCTTTGTCCATCAGTAAAACGCAGGATGTACACTCCGGAAGGCTTCTTACTCAGGTCTATGCTGACCCTTGCTGCATCCTTTTTACTTATTTTCTGTTTATGCAGTAAAACACCTTCCACATTAAATACTTCCAAAACAATATCCTTATTTAAATTTCCAATTTCACAATGGATGTATCCATTTCCCGGATTTGGAAACACCTTTACTGGTAATTGACTATCCTGCTCACTGGTGCCATATGTACACTCTGAATAAGTATATATTATGGTTATGTTGCCAGTATTGGTGCATCCTGTCAGAGTATTGAGAACATCCACCGAGTATGACAGCATATCAAATGCAATACCTGTGGTAGCTGATTGGATCTCAGGAGTATTTGCACCATTCGACCATAGGTAGGTTGCATTAGGGTTTACAGCGCTTATGGTCAAAGTATCAAAAATACAGGCCATGATTGTATCACCGTTCCAAATGTGCGCTCCCTGGGGAATAAGGTTCACTAAGGGTAAAGGATTCACAAAAACAGTAACAGAATCAAAATCCTGGGTAAAACCATCAGAAATTGTGAGTTTATAGGTTGTGGTTTGATTTGGTGTTACAGTTGGTTCACTCTGAGTAGAAGAATATCCTCCCGTTGCAGTCCATGTGTAGGAGTAGTTTCCTGATCCCCCTTCGGACAGAGGGAGTAATCGGGTTGATTCACCTAAACATAAAGGAGAATGAATGGCCTGCGGTTGAACGTTTAATGGTCCGCCTGCAATAGTAACCAGGACTTCACTTGAAGAGATGCAGCCATGGCCGTCAGTAACTGTAAGGGTAAAGTTTGTCGTATTACTCAGGATATCTGTGAGCGTCATGCTTTGTCCAGGGTTTACCAGGAGATCTGCAGGTTCCCAGGAGAATGAGTAGGGCGAAAAACCACCGGAAGCGATACCTGTAAGGGTAGTCGTTGTGCCGTTAGGGATCGTTTGCGGAGCTCCGGGATTAACTACAGGGTTAGGATAAACATTCACTGTAACAGTACGGGTAAGTGTGCTGAAGCCATCGCTGATGGTAAGGTAGTAAGTTGTCGTTACATCAGGCTGAACAGTAATATCCTCCAATGTTGAGCTAAATCCGGCAGGGTCAGAAGTCTAGCTGTAATTATAAATTCCGGATCCTCCACCTGTTTGAGTAGATATATTTGAGGTAGCACCCAGGCATAAGGCAACAGGGTCCGCCTGGACCTGGACACCCATAGGGCCACCTGTGATGGTAACCGTGACAATGTCGGTATTCACACAGTTATTACCAATATCAAGAACAGTTAACTGAAAATCAGTTGTTTGTGAGAGATTTACCGTAGTAGGGTTCTGAATATCAGGGTTGGAAAGTAGGTTAGCGGGCTCCCAATGGTAGGAATATGAACCACTTCCTGCTGAAGCAGCGCCCTGGAGTGTTGTATAAGTTCCATATGGAATAGATACATCAAGTCCGGCATGAGCAACCGGGCTGGGATTGATTTCTATCGATTTGATGGCCTGACCTACACATCCATTGTTTGAAGTTACGCGGAACAATACATCATAATTGCCTCCATTTGGATAAATATATGACGGGTTTTGAATATTAGAAGTATCAGACCCTACTCCAAAGTCCCAGTGCCAGGCCGCAGCTGATCCCCCTGGTATCAAACTCGCGTCGGAAAACAAGGTAGCAAGCCCTGAACAAGTATTACCATAGGTAAAATTGGCAAGGGGTTTAGGACTTACATTGACTACAGCACTGCCTGAAGCAATGCCATTGCATATCTCATTTGCTACCTGTGTGATGGTATAGGTGGTTGTGGACGTTGGATGAACATAAATCGATTTCGGTGAGGTTACTACCTGGATGTTCACAGGCGTTTGACCAAAAGCAGATAAGGTTACGACCCATGGTGGATGATTCTGGCAATTAATGATGAGTTCTGTAGAATCTCCCTGGCAAATATTAGCACCTCCGGTAAGTGTAGCGGTAGGTTTATTATAAACTCCAACAGTTGTGTAATTTGTATCGGCACTAGGCTGACCATTCACTGTAACCCAAAGTGAATAAACCCCTGCCATGCTGAGCTGAGCATTCATTCTTATTGGATTTTGGAGGGTGGATGTCCATCCATCCGGGCCTGTCCAATGATACACAGCATTATTCATATTTGCTGCTGCTAACTGCAGGTTTTCACCCACGCAAATGGGGCCATTATTCGCAGCAGCCGGGGGGAGAATTGTACAATCAGTAGCTCCGGCGCCACCTGTCTGAGAAAATACAATATTGCAGGCAGCATTTGAATAGTTGGTAATTATAATAATGTAATACTTACCATTTACTGCATTTGCGATATCGCATACTTCTGTTGCTGCAGTGGAATAACTACAATCCACAATCTTGTTGCTGGTTAGTTGTCCGCAAGCGTTCTGTGAGTCGAATGGGCCCCAGCAACAAAAATCAATATCATGAGCAGGCTCACTATGCATTGTAATCTGAATCATGCCAGGCATAGCTATTTTCATATAATACCAGGCCGGATTAGGTGTTGAACCCAGGCATCCATAAGCAGGCCCTGCTTGCCCGCTACCGGCATTTACACCGGCAGGAAAGCTATAAGATGTACCAGTACAAAATGGCAAGGCTCCTTCACAGACATTGTTATTATTCTGCGCGAGCAACAGGCTTGAAATGGAGAATAGTAATACAAAACCTAGTAATAATCTTTTCATAGTCGGGGAAGTCTTACTTATCTGAACTTATTGTATTTAGCGGATAAGCTATCTTTCTCTTCCATCGACAGCTTGCTTCCTTGCTCAATTGCCTTATTAATGTAATTCTCAAGGTTTTTGACCACCCCGTTAGAATCATATTCCAGGCTGGAATAAATATTTAGAAACGGTACTGAAATATCTGTCTTGTCGATCACAACTTTAGGATCAGCGAAGATAGACTCTACTACTAATGCCTTTTCATAAAACCCCGGAAGTTGAGCCAGGTCAAGAGAATAATGAACCCGGTTATCTTCAATTCCAATGATTTTTACTAATGGATTCTTTTCCGTTTCATGGTTGCCAGCACTTTGAGCCAATAGGTTCAGGGGAAGCAGCAATATGAATATATAAAGCCACTTGGAAGGATGATGCATTTTCATTAATTTCATGGTGTATTGTATAGTTATCACTACCCATTTGAATATTTATTTTTCTACCGGCTAACAAAAAAATGTTCTCCTGCCAGGCAGAAAAAAAATTAAAAGCACAAATGAATATTGAAG
This sequence comes from Bacteroidales bacterium, assembly GCA_016707785.1. Taxonomy (NCBI): domain Bacteria; kingdom Pseudomonadati; phylum Bacteroidota; class Bacteroidia; order Bacteroidales; species Bacteroidales bacterium. The sequence goes on from JADJGZ010000059.1 coordinate 7,080, forward strand.
GGATGATATGATGTGAAATAACCGATTTACCATCTTATTGGTAAATATTTCATAGATCGAATCGAGTGATTGTAGTAAATGAGTAATGTTAGTATTGCAATATTAGTTAATTTTTTGATTTGCATCAGTATAGGCTAATATTTTTCTAACAATCAGGTAATAAACTAGGCTTTCAGAAATAGGAATCCTGAAAGGAATTTTGAACTCATAATTCAGTTAGCAGAGAAATTACCGTATCAGCACAATGGTCCCAAACACAGGTTCGGTCAGCTTGTCATGGTTCCCCACATCCTTATTATTCCAGATGGTTCCATCGCGGAAAATGGCCTGGATTTTCCAGACATATACATCCTGCTGAACGGGGTGTCCCTTATAGGTTCCATCCCAGTACTCCACAGGTGATCCTCTCTCATCCAGTTGTTTGGATTCCCAGATCATGGCTCCGTGTGAGTTATACACCTGGCAGTGGTAAGTGGCCAGGTTCTGTCCCACCGGTTTCCATATCCTTGTCTGCTGCAGCGTCCCTCCCGGGGCAAATGCATTGGGGACATACAAGCCTTTGAAGAGCAATGTGTATATCATGCTGGTAGTATCCGAACAGCCCTGCTCATTCAGGGTAACCAGGGTCACGGTATAAGTACCGTCTTCGGTGTAAGTGATCAGTGGGGAAGCAAGGGGTGATATCTCTCCATTACCAAAGTCCCAGTGGTATTCATCGGCTCCGATGGATCCGTCGTTGAACTGTACCTGTCCCTGCACCTGTTCTACATCTTCTGTATAGCTGAAAGCACTCAGTGGTGAGGGTTCCACATTCACCTCTGCCCTTAAGGTATCGGCACATTGGTTGGTATCGCTGGCGGTTAAAAGTACCCTATACCTTCCGATACTGTCGAACACGAACTGGGGGGTAGATCCCTGCATTGAGCCTAAAAACCTTCCCAGACTGTCACTCACCCTCCATCCCCATAGGTTCAGCGGGGCAAGGTAAGGATCTGAATGGTCGAAGAAGTAGGTCGGATGCCCAACACAGGCAATAGAGCTGTTGAAGGTAGCAGAAGGAAGGCCATGGATTATCAGGCTGGTGGTGGCGGTATCACGGCAGCCCGACTGGTTGGTGACAATCAGCCTGGGGTCGTAACTGCCCGGGGCAGGATAAACCCAGGAGGGGTTGCGGTTTACAGCGGTGTCATACACACTCTGAGGATCACCGAACTCCCAGCGGTAAGTGAGTAGTGTAGCTCCATTGGCTTTGGTGGTATCGGTGAACATCGACTCCTGCCTGTAACATACATCCTGTGTTGAAAATCCTGCCATCGGTGTGGCGATCACCGTGATCACCCTTTGTGTGGAGTCACTGATCACGCTGCCTCCCACGATCGTACTTACCCTGAGTTTTACAAGGAAAGTACCCGGCTGGGTGAAGGTATGAGTGGTGAGGGATTGATAGCTGTTATAAGTGGTCGGTTGTGCGGTATCTCCCCAGGTCCATACCCACTGACTGATCTGGGCATCGCAGGTAGAAAAGTCCGCAAACTCAAGGGCATAGTTCTGGCATAGCAAGGTGTCTGATGGCGTATAGGCTGCCACAATACAGGGGGAACGCTGAATGCTGTCTGTGACTGTTGAAGTACAACCATTTCCATCCACCACGGTCAATGTGGTTACATAGGTTCCGGCTGTGGTGTATTTATGCGTGGTACTTGTTGTGGGAGCATTGATGGTATCCAGTGTCCCGTCCCCAAAGTTCCAGTACATGGTAGTAATAGCACTTGCGGTATCGATGCTTTGGCTGGTAAAGGTGATGGTTGAGTCGCAGCTGCCCGGGTATAATCGAACAATGCTACAGGCAAAGCATGCACCTGCACACTCTGGTAATCATCCGCCTGGCATCCGAACTGGTCTGTGGTGGAGAAGTTAATGGTATAGAAGCCCGGGGCGGTGAAAGTATGTCCCGGGGTTTTGAGGGTACTCAGGTTCTGTGCTCCCGACTGAGGGTCTCCAAAGTTCCACTGGAAACTGATCAGGGAATCGGCAGGAGCAGCAGGGTTAGCAACTGCGGGGGTGAACTGCATAGGCTCACCGAAGCAGGACTGTGTATAACTAAAGGTAGCAGTGAGCTCTGAGGGGACACATACCTGCTGGAAGGCTGTATCCACACATCCGCGGATATCGGTGATCATCAGCTTGACATCATAGCAGGAGTCAATGGCATAATACACATGGTTGGGATTCTGTCCATTGCCATACTGGTAAGCTCAAACTCCCAGTTCCATCCTGTGACCAGTGCCTGGTAACTCCATGAAGAGTCCTGGAACTGTACCGCTCCATTGGCACAGGGACTGGCTGAGTATTTAAAGTAGGCCGTAGGCTTGTTCCATACCTGCAGCGGCATGGTCTTCACATGGGTGCAGCCATGCTCGGTAGTGGTGGTAAGGGTGATGGTATAAGTGCCTGCGGTAGTGAAGGTGTATTGCGGGTTCTGCATCGTGCTGGTATCAGCGGAGCCTGAGAGTCCAAAGTCCCAGTTCCATGCAACCAATGTATCTCCAAGCGGGGCAGAGCTCAGATCGGTGAACTGTGTGGGAGACTCGGCACAGGCCTGCTGGGCCATAAAGTACGATTGCGGGGCACTGTGGATGGTCACAGGATGGCTGATGGCATTCTGGCAACCCGAGGTATCACTGATCGTGAGCACCACGGTAAAGGTACCTGCCACTCCATAGCTATGCTGCGGGTTTTGTGTGTTTGCAGTGGGACTGCCATCACCAAAGTTCCAGTTGTAAGTCTGTATCGCTCCTACCTGTGTGGCGGTGGTATCGGTAAAGAAGGTGGTGGCGGATCCAAGACATAAAAGGCTGTCATTGTAAAAATCTACTCCAGGTTTTGGAACAATGGATACATTCTGTTCCAGTGTATCCTGGCAGCCTGAAGCATTGGCAGTGATTAGTCGTACCAAATAAGTTCCCGGGTTGGCATAGTTATGCACCGGGTTGGTTTGGGTGCTTGAGTTATTGCTTCCCGATGGCGGATCGCCAAAGTTCCAGCTATGGGATACCAGCGTGGGACCGCCATTCAGACTGGTCTGGTCGGTAAATTGGGTGGCTTGTCCCTGGCAGGTGTTCTGGTAAGAGAAAGCCGTAAGTGGCGAGGCAGAGATGGTCACAGGGATAACACGTGTATGGCTGCAGCCCTGCTGGGTGCCCAGGGTCAGGCTTACAAGGAAAGTGCCCGGCTGGCTGTAGGTATGTGTCACCGTGGGGTGGTAAGTGGTAAAGGTAGTATCTGTATCATCCCCGAACTGCCAGTACCAGTTGTTGATTATTCCTCCATTGCCATTGCCCAAATCGGTGAAGGTGATCTCAGTGCCGGAGCAGGCAGGGGTGTTAAAGGCGAAGTTGGATAGCGGCCCGGGGGTCACTACTATGCTATTGGTCTTGGTATTTATGCAGCCTGCTGTATCGGGGATGGTAAGTGTGACATTGAAAGTTCCGGACTGGGCATAGATATGCATCGGATCCACCAGGGTGGAACTCAGCCCATCCCCGAACTGCCAGTACCAGCTCTGGGTGGCATTTACATTCACAGTGGTGCTGGAAGTGAACTGGGTGGTATCACCGCTGCATCCTGCCACGGAACTAAAATCTACTGCAGGAGGCGGTGTTACATTCACTGATGAGGTAACTGTATCGCTGCATCCGCCTGAGATGGTGGCTATCAGCCTGACTGTATAAGTCCCTGCGGTATTGTAGTGATGAACAGGGTTCTGCTGGCTGCTCTGGTTGGAAGAGCCTGAGCCCGGATCCCCAAAGTCCCATTGCCAGCTGGAGATCCCCGAGGTGGTATTGCTTAGTGAAAGATCCGTGAACGATACCGCTGCTCCCTGGCAGGCGGCGCCATGACTGAACAGTGCCGTAGGTTTGGGAAGGATGGTAAGGGTTTTAGTCTGCAGGTTGGTGCAGGAATCGGAGCTTTTTACTGTCAGGGTTACATTGAAAGTCCCGGCCTGGGCATAGGTATGTGATACAGAGGCGGTAGCAGGGAAGTTGATTACCTGTGTGGTGCCATCACCAAAGTCCCAGAACCATCGCGTAACATATCCCGCAGCAGAAGTAGTAAGATCAGTAAACTGTACCAGCTGATCATCACAGGCAGGAGAAGAGAAGTCGAAGTTCACAAGGGGCAGCGGAACGATGATGATCGGGTGGCTGCGCTGGTTCTCACATCCTGCCGTATCGGTAACGGTGAGGGTAACGGTATAGGTCCCGGCAAAGGTATACACATGGCTGGGAGACTGCAAAGTACTGCTGCCTCCATCCCCAAAGCTCCAGTACCAGCTGGCAATGGTGGGGACAGCCATCCCTGCAGGACTGAACTGTGCAGGATTATCCTGGCAGGCAGACTCGAAGCTGAAGTCGGTTACAGGCAAAGGCTTGATGGTTACAGGGTAGCTGATCGTATCGGAGCAGCCATTTAAGGTGAGGGTGATCAGGGTCACGGTATAGTTGCCCGTTGCAGCATAGCTGTGGGTGGGGTTTTGATCAGTACTGGTATTGAATACTCCTGAACCGGGGTCACCAAAGTTCCATTGCCAGGAGGTCAGGCTTTGGCTTCCGGAAGTGGTGGTAAGATCTGTAAAATGAACAGGGCTGTCCTTGCATTGGCCCGAGCTCATAAAGTCGGCCGTAGGGGAACCAAACACATTCACCAACCGGGAGAAGCTATGGGTACAGCCCTCGGAGTTGGTAACGGTAAGGCTTACATTGAAAGTACCTGTTACGGCATAGATATGGCTTACATCGGGGATCGAAGGGAAAAGGATGGTCTGAACAGGGCTCCCATCGCCAAAGTCCCAGCTCCAGCTGGTCAGGTAGCCCGATTCTGTGGTACTCTGGTTATTGAAGCTGATGGTTTGTCCCTGGCAGTTATCGGTGGCAGAGCTGAACAAGGCCGTGGGTGGTGGGGTTACTGTCAAAGTATGGGAACGGGATCCTTCGCAGCCTGCCGTATCGGTGATGGTAAGGATTACCGTATAGGTGCCTGCTGCAATATAGGTGTATTGTGTGTTGCGGGTATTGCTCGTGGAGCCATCGCCAAAATCCCAGTGATAGGTAGCCGTAGCATTCAGGTTGATCAATGTACTGTCGGCCCAGAACAAGGTGGGAGTGCCAAGGCAGCCGGTGGTACTAGTAAAATCAGCCAGGGGAGCGCCTTTTACATTCACCTGTCGAACGATAGTGTCGCTGCAGCCATTGAAGTTTTGAACGATCAGGGTTACATTATAAAGTCCTGCCGTAGTATATAAATGAGTCGGGTCTTCAAGGGTGCTGGTATTGAGCGATCCAGAGGTGGGGTCTCCGAAATCCCAGCTCCAGCTGGTAACGGCTCCGCCTCCATTGGCATTGCTCGCATCATTGAAAATAGCCAGTTCATCCTGGCAGCTATTCCAGTAATTAAAGCCTGCATCCGGTGGACGGGAAACAATAACCAGCGAGGTAAATATATCCCGGCAACCAAAGTTGGTTTCTATACTCAGGCTAACAGAATAAGTTCCGGGGCCTGCATAATTATGTTCAGTACTCGCTGCTGATGGGAAGTAGATAGTATCGGCAGGGCTTCCATCTCCAAAATCCCATATCCATCGGTTGACAAACCCCTGCCCTATTCCTGGGGCAATTGTGCTAAGATCTGTAAACCAGGTTTTTCCTCCTTCACAATTTGGGGTCAGGTAGCTGAAAAATGCATTGGGTCCGGGCCTCACTTCTACCGGGTGGGTGATGGAATAGCTACATCCGTTTGTATCGACAACACTTAAAGTGACCTGGTAGATGCCATGACTGGGATAAACATGGGAGGGTTCATTCGGAGTATTGAAACTGGCATAGGTGCCATCTCCAAAATCCCATAACCAATGACTTATCTTATTGATATAGTTCCCACTTACACTAAAAAAGGTCGTATCTCCAAAACAAGGCAGGTTAGCTGTGAAATCAGTTACCGGCGTTGGGCTCATGATAACAATCACTGTATCTGACATCGATCGGCTGCAATTGCCCGACGGATTAGTTCCCATCACCGAATACTGCCCGGGAGTATTAAACAATCCAAATATCAATGGATGGCCGCTCCCGGAAAAGGGTAAGCTTACTGCGGAACCATTGTAGTTCAGCTGATATACCATACCAACCTGTGACCCACTCAAACCAATCACTACTCCTGAATCCGATTCACAGAATACCCCATCATGGGTTACACTCATATGAAATGGGGATGGAAGTGGATTTACAGTTATGGAAGCCAGGCCAGAAATTGAGTCCGAGGGAACAGTACAATTGGCATCATTGGCAGCACTGATCCAGTAACTGCTGGTGATATTCGGACTCACATTCACTACATAAGGAGAAGTACTTATTCCGCCCACTGTAACTGTCTGAATGCCATTTGTATAAGTCAAGTCCCAGGGAGGTGTCCCGGTAAATGTAAACGTTATAGGAGTACTGGTTTGTTCGCAGATTGTTGAATTGCCAGTGATGTGAGCTGTCGGATCCGGGTGAACAGTAAGAAACATAAAATCATTGCCAGTAAGATTATTACAACCTGAAAGGTTTAATGAAAGCATAATTGTATTACCAACATCATTCGGACCGGGTGTATATTGTGTATTAAGAATATGGCTATTATTGAAAGAACCATCACCATTGGTGACCCAATTGATGACGGATTGGTATTGGGCTGTGGCTGTAAGTTGATAGGGCCGGCTGTCACATATTTCACCATCAGGCCCGGCATCACTTAAAGGAGTAGGGTTAATCCTTAGAATCACATCATCCGTAACCAAGGTTCCAAGGCAATTTCCAACACCTTCTAAAGTAAGGGTGAAATTTACGATTCTATCAACTGTACTCAAATCAACAGGACCGGGAAAATATGTTGGATTCAGGATATTATTAGCATTCAAAATTCCATCTCCCCCTGAAAAAGTCCATACTATATTTGATGAATTAAAATGACTTCCCTGTCCATTAAACTGGTATTGGGTCTGGGAACTGCATATATAATCATCATCTCCTGCATTTACGACCGGATGCCGCGTAATTGATAGGTCCCTGGAATCAGTCACGATCATTGACGAACAGGCTAACCGTCCTTGAGCCGACAATGTCAGGGTTACCACACCAGCCAGGAAATCAGGATTTCCCGGGATGTAAGTAGGAGATAGTATTGATGTGGAACTATAAATTCCGGATCCCCCACTCCATGTGATTGTTGAATAGTTAGTGGCATTAGCCCCGAGAAGTGGAATAGGTGCATTTACACAAAACGCCTCATCTAGGCCTGCATAAACAGTTGGCATCGGATCAATACTTAAAACCATCTGATCTGTGACCACTTCTGCAGAACAAGCGCCTGATCCGGTGCCTGTCAGTGTCAGGGTTACAATTCCAAGGATGATATCATTTGGCCCAGGTGAGTACACAGCATTTAACTGGTTCAAATTACTGAAAGTCCCGTCCCCGCTGCTACTCCATTCATTAACAGAACAATTCTGTGAACTTCCAGATAATGTGTAAGTATTTGCTGAGCAGATAGTTGCATTGCTACCTGCACCAACATGAGGAAACGGTGATATACTCAGAATCATCCCATCCAAATCTGTTTGTCCTGCACAACTCAGGGCTCCATGAACTTCCAATGTCAGGTATACATCACCAGTCTCATCGAGCGCAGGAATATAGGTCGGGCTGACAGTAGTCCCACCGCTCAGATTACCTGTGCCGGTTTCTGTCCAGCTGATCCCTCCTGTTATTGCATTCTGAGCTGAGGCCCCGGTAACATTGAATACTGTGCCCTGGCATATTGCAGCATCAGGACCGGCATTGGCTTCAGGCATAGGATCGATGGTCAGTTGCATATAATCTGACACATCAGTACATGGTGAAGCGGCAATTCCATTCAGTGTCAGGGTAATGACTCCACTCTCACCCGGTCCGGGAGTATATACAGGATGAAGGAAACTGGAATTATTGAAACTACCGGTTCCTGTATGGGTCCATAATAAGGAAACATAGTTTTGAGCCGTAGAACCGGAAACAGTAAAATTATTATTCTGACAAATAGATGCATCCGAACCAGCATTCGCATTAGGCTGGCGGGTTATACTCAGTATCATTGAGGAAGTCTGGATCGGGCAGGGTGAAACAGCGGATGCTGCAAGAGTTAGGGTTACTGATCCTGATATAATATCTGCCGGACTGGGAGTATAAACCGGGTGTAATGTCCCGGTATTATTGAAACTACCACTACCACTGGTATTCCATTGTAAGGCTGTATAATTGCCTGCAGTTGAATTCACCAATGTATAACTGCTCCCTTCGCATATAGTTGCATTATCACCTGCAAATGCATTTGCTGCAGGTTGGATGGTAAGCTGCATCTGATCCACGACAGGTGTGCAGGGTGTAAGAGAGTTTGCTGTAAGAGTTAAGGTGATTGTACCCGTTTCATTCAACCCCGGAACATAAGTAGGATGCAACTGGCTAGAATTGTTCAATGTCCCTGTGCCTGTATGGATCCAACTTAAAGTGGAATAAAATAAGGCACTGGATCCTGATACCACATAACTCCCGGATTGGCACATACTGGCAGCCGGACCTGCATCTGCCACTACCTGGCGTGTTATTTGCAAGGTCATTGCAGATACAGCACTCTGACATGCTGCCAGGGAATTTGCCGTCAGGGTAAGGTTCACATTCCCTGATTGAATATCTGCTATACTTGGGGTATATACAGGATGTAAGACACTAACATTATTAAATGTTCCTGTTCCTGAACTGGTCCATGTGAGAGAGGTATAATTCGCTGCATTGGAAGTTGAAAGTGTGTATGTACTCCCTTCACAAATAGAGGCATTACTGCCGGCAAATGAGGTTGCTGATGGATTGATCGTCAGGTTCATCGCATTCGTGACCTGGCCGCAAGGTGGATTGCCATTGGCTGTCAACGTTATAACAACTACTCCGTTTTCGGTCACACCCGGAGTATAGGTTGGAGTTAAGGTACTGGCATTACTCAAACTTCCCTGACCATTGTGACTCCATAAAACAGAGGTATAACCGCTGGCTGTGGCCGTGGTAATGGTAAACGGTGAATTCTGGCATGTAGTGGCATCAAAACCTGCATTGGCGACAGGCCCGGAAGTAATACTAACGGAACGTGAAAAAGTTTTCACACAGCCAAAAGCAGATGTTGTTGTGAGTGAAACATTATATACTCCACCAGTTGCATAGGTATGGGTAGGATTTTGCAGCGAACTGGGAGCACTCGCATCTCCAAATGTCCAGTTCCAGGAAGTAATCGAACCTGACGGAATAGTTGATGTATCAAAAAAATGGACCAACGCGCCTGTACACGTATCTGAACAACTGAAAGAAGTTACTGGAAGAGGGTTTACGGTTATGATCTTTTTTGTGAGAACAGAAGGACAGGCAATTGAAGTTGTAAGTACCTGCACTGTATCATTGCCAGCCACATTCCAGAGAATATTTACAGAAGTCCCGGTATTACTGCCTTGAATATTTCCGCCATATACTGACCAGTTATAACTATTTAAACCGGAAGTGATTGTAAAAGTGGATGTGGTTCCGATACAGGCAGAAGTTGGGCCTGTTATCTGAGGGTTGCCATTGGTATTAACAGTTATGAACAAGGATGGTGAATTAAGACCATATCCGCAATCTGTATTCCAGCCTTTGACAAATAAAGTTCCACTCACTGCTGTTGATGAAAAATTTATAGTTATGCTGTTGGTTGTTGTAGTTTGGGTAGTGCCATCCGGAAGTGTCCAGATATAGTTCACCGTTGAATTCTGGGCAGGTACGGTATAAGTAACACTGGTCTGCCCCTGGCACACCGGTGTGGGACCTGAGGGCATTGCAGGTGTGGGTGGAGTTCTGATTAAAACCAGGTCCTGACTTATGGTAGCCTGTGTAAGATAGTACCACCAACTATTAACCATCTGATCATGCTGAGGGGGATTGGGAGGAAAATTGTGACAACCAGTAACTGTTGCACTGGTAGGATAAATACATCCTGAAACAGTATTACTCCCCCCTCCGAGATAGGAGTCATCCCAGTAAATGGGTAAAATAGTACTTCCTGAGGGCACAGGTCTGACAATATCCACCTTGATTCCTTTACTGGCATTTTCGATATCCCATAGTGGAAGATTGGTGAGACCATTGAGGTAATCAATATCCATGTTTACCGAGGCTCCATTCTGGACGGTAATTCCTAAACCATTAACACCATTCCAATGTATTGTATCCCAGGTCGCACAATTGGTGGAACCTGTCACACTTTTACTCAGGGTAACATCTTCCGGGCCTGATCCAGTCGGTTCACAGTCGATAGTAATAGTCACAGATCCGGGTTTGTTGACCTTTACCAGGATATCAATGGTCCCATTACAATATGAGGTATTACTAACTTCACAGATTTGACCTAATGTTCCTGTAGGATAGACGTTGGAATCCGGATCGTTGAGGAAGATTTTATATTGTGGTAAATCACCGGAAGAGGGCCAGTTATCAAGAGATTTACGATCAATAGCCCAGTTTCCGCTATTTGTAACACCCCATTGATTACAATACACTACATAAGTTCCGCCATTCCATTCATTGATATTCAATTTATCAACTATCTGATCATCAGTATAAATAAACAAATTGGCCGGATAAGACAGGATATTATCGGATCCGGTACCATCAGTGAATTGCCAGGCTTTGCTCCAAAGTCGTCCATTCTTTACCGTAGTCCCATCAACAACGCTGATATCGAAAAACCGCATATCTTTACTATTATAGAAATGTCCTCCAGTAGAATTGGAAGCAAATTCGAAATAATAATTCCCGGTCTTTGTTGGAGTAAGAATCAAAGGATCATATCCTGATGGATTGACGGTTCCAATCTTTGGTCCATTATAAGCCTCTGTCCAGTTGCTGATATAACCATTACCTGTTGTTGGAATAGCTGCAAGTGAATATCCGGCAACAACAATTCCATCAGGATCCTTGATCTGGTAGTATATATTCTGAGCATCATCATTAAATCCAAAATAGATCTTTTCTGTTGTTGGATTGCTAATATATACATTCAACCGGTATTTCTCCGGACAGCCAACATAAGCAAACTGGATTCTATGTGAAGCCAAATCTTCTTCAAACACAACCCTTAAGCGACGATTGGGTGTAGATGAAGGATTTGTAGGTTCAAGTTGCCTGGTGCCTTCGGCAATAACTGATGAAGAAATAAATATCAGAAGAAAAAAAATACTAATGAACCCTAACCAGGAAAGGGGAGCAGCAGAACCAACAGAGTGTATTTTGAGTTTTGTAAAAGTCATAAGCAAATTGAGTTCATAGGTCACCTTCCTGATAAAAGACAATTTATTACCTATGTTACAAAGATAATATAATGCAGTCAATAAAAATATCAGAGCGAAAAATCTGGCATTCTTGCATTTAGCTAAGAAAACCAACAAACTTAATGAAGGAATTTTCTGATGAAAAATATTATCTATAGATTTGATACTTGTCCCGTCAGAAAAGCATTTTTCATAGATAATTCTATTAGATAGATTTTTTAGAAATAAACAGATATTTAAATAAACAGGAGAACCCATTATGGATTCTCCTGCTCAAGTTGATTGAAACAACTCTTGATTACCTGATCAGCACTATTGTCCCAAACACAGGTTCGGTCAGCTTGTCATGGTTCCCCACATCCTTATTATTCCAGATGGTGCCGTCGCGGAAGATGGCCTGGATTTTCCAGACATACACATCCTGCTGCACAGGATGGCCTTTGTAGGTTCCATCCCAGAACTCCACCGGTGATCCTCTCTCATCCAGCTGCTTGGATTCCCAGATCATGGCTCCGTGTGAGTTATACACCTGGCAGTGGTAAGTGGCAAGGTTCTGCCCTACGGGTTTCCATATCCTTGTCTGCTGTAGCGTACCTCCCGGGGCAAATGCATTAGGGACATACAATCCTTTGAAGAGCAAGGTATATAACATGCTGGTGGTATCCGAACAGCCCTGCTCATTCAGGGTAACCAGGGTCACAGTATAGGTGCCGTCTTCGGTGTAAGTGATCAGTGGGGAGGCCAATGGTGATATCTCTCCATTGCCAAAGTCCCAGTGGTATTCATCGGCTCCGATGGAGCCATCGTTGAACTGTACCTGTCCCTGCACCTGTTCTACATCCTCTGTATAACTGAAAGCACTCAGTGGTGAGGGTTCCACATCTACCATTGCTCTTAAGGTATCTGCACACTGGTTGGTATCGCTGGCGGTCAGCAGTACCCTATACCTGCCGATACTGTCGAACACGAACTCTGGGGTAGATCCCTGCATTGAGCCTAAAAATCTTCCCAGACTGTCACTCACCCTCCATCCCCATAGGTTCAGCGGGGCAAGGTAAGGATCTGAATGGTCGAAGAAGTAGGTCGGATGCCCAACACAGGCAATAGAGCTGTTGAAGGTAGCAGAAGGCAGTCCATGTATGGTTAGGTTGGTGGTAGCTGTATCACGGCAGCCCGACTGGTTGGTGACAATCAGCCTGGGGTCATAACTGCCCGGGGCAGGATAAACCCAGGAGGGGTTGCGGTTTACAGCGGTGTCATACACACTCTGGGGATCACCAAACTCCCAGCGGTAAGTGAGTAGTGTAGCTCCATTGGCTTTGGTGGTATCGGTGAACATCGACTCCTGCTTGTAACATACATCCTGTGTGGTAAATCCTGCCAATGGGGTGGCGATTACCGTGATCACCCTTTGTGTGGAGTCACTGATCACGCTGCCCCCAACGATCGTACTTACCCTTAGTTTTACAAGGAAAGTACCCGGCTGGGTAAAAGTATGGGTGGTGAGGGATTGATAGCTGTTATAAGTGGTCGGTTGTGCGGTATCTCCCCAGGTCCATACCCACTGACTGATCTGGGCATCGCAGGTAGAAAAGTCCGCAAACTCAAGGGCATAGTTCTGGCATAGCAAGGTGTCTGATGGCGTATAGGCTGCCACAATACAGGGGGAACGCTGAATGCTGTCAGTGACTGTTGATGTACAACCATTCCCATCCACCACGGTCAATGTGGTTACATAGGTTCCTGCCGTGGTGTATTTATGCGTGGTGCTGGTATTGGGGGCATTGATGGTATCCAGTGTCCCGTCGCCAAAGTTCCAGTACATGGTAGTAATAGCACTTGCGGTATCGATGCTTTGGCTGGTAAAGGTGATGGTTGAGTCGCAGCTGCCCGGGGTATAATCGAACAGTGCTACTGGCAAAGCATGCACCTGCACGCTTTGGTAATCATCCGCCTGGCATCCGAACTTGTCCGTGGTGGAGAAGTTTATCGTATAGAAGCCCGGGGCGGTAAAAATATGTCCCGGGGTTTTGAGGGTGCTCAGGTTCTGTGCACCGGACTGGGGATCCCCAAAGTTCCACTGGAAGCTGATCAGGGAATCGGCAGGAGCAGCAGGGGTTAGTAACTGCGGGGTGAACTGCATAGGCTCACCGAAGCAGGACTGTGTATAACTGAAGGTAGCAGTGAGCTCTGAGGGGACACATACCTGCTGGAAGGCTGTATCCACACATCCGCGGATATCGGTGATCATCAGCTTGACATCATAGCAGGAGTCAATGGCATAATACACATGGTTGGGGTTCTGTCCATTGCCATACTGGTAAGGTTCAAACTCCCAGTTCCATCCTGTTACCAGTGCCTGGTAGCTCCATGAGGAGTCCTGGAACTGTACCGCTCCATTGGCACAGGGACTGGCTGAGTATTTAAAGTAGGCTGTAGGCTTGTTCCATACCTGCAGCGGCATGGTCTTCACATGGGTGCAGCCATGCTCGGTAGTGGTGGTAAGGGTGATGGTATAAGTGCCTGCGGTATTGAAGGTGTATTGCGGGTTCTGCAGACTGCTGGTATCAGCGGTGCCTGAGAGGCCAAAGTCCCAGTTCCATGCAACAAGGGTATCTCCCAGTGGGGCAGAGCTCAGGTCGGTGAACTGTGTGGGAGACTCGGCACAGGCCTGCTGGGCCATAAAGTACGATTGCGGGGCACTGTGGATGGTCACAGGATGGCTGATGGCATTCTGGCAGCCGGAGGTATCGCTGATCGTGAGTATCACGGTAAAGGTACCGGCCACTCCATAGCTATGCTGCGGGTTTTGTGTGTTTGCAGTGGGACTGCCATCACCAAAGTTCCAGTTGTAAGTCTGTACCGCTCCTACCTGTGTGGCGGTGGTATCGGTAAAGAAGGTGGTGGCTGATCCAAGGCAAAGCAGGCTGTCATTGTAAAAATCTACTCCTGGTTTTGGAACAATGGATACATTCTGTTCCAGTGTATCCTGGCATCCTGAAGCATTGGCAGTAATAAGCCTTACCAAATATGTGCCCGGGTTGGCATAGTTATGCACCGGGTTGGTTTGGGTACTTGAGTTGCTGCTTCCCGATGGCGGATCGCCAAAGTTCCAGCTGTGGGATACCAGTGTGGGACCTCCATTCAGACTGGTCTGGTCGGTAAACTGTGTGGCTTGTCCCTGGCAGGTATTCTGGTAAGAGAAAGCCGTAAGTGGCGAGGCAGAAATGGTCACAGGGATAACACGCGTATGGCTGCAGCCCTGCTGTGTGCCCAGGGTCAGGCTTACAAGGAAAGTGCCCGGCTGGCTGTAGGTATGTGTCACCGTGGGGTGGTAAGTAGTAAAGGTGGTATCATTATCATCACCGAACTGCCAGTACCAGTTGTTGATTATTCCGCCATTGCCATTGCCCAGGTCGGTGAAGGTGATCTCTGTACCTGAGCAGGCGGGGGTATTAAAGCTGAAGTTCGACAGCGGCCCGGGGGTTACCACTACTGCATTGGTCTTGGTGTTTATGCAGCCTGCCGTATCGGTGATGGTGAGGGTCACATTGAAGGTGCCGGACTGGGCATAGATATGCATCGGGTCCACAAGGGTAGAACTCAGCCCATCCCCGAACTGCCAGTACCAGCTCTGGGTGGCATTTACATTCACAGTGGTACTGGAGGTGAACTGGGTGGTATCGCCACTGCATCCTGCCAATGAACTGAAATCTACCAGAGGTGGCGGGGTTACATTCACTGATGAGGTAACCGTATCGCTGCATCCGCCAGAGATGGTGGCTATCAGCCTGACTGTATAAGTCCCTGCGGTATTGTAATGATGAACAGGGTTCTGCTGGCTGCTCTGGTTAGAAGAGCCTGATCCCGGGTCACCAAAGTCCCATTGCCAGTTGGAGATCCCTGAGGTGGTATTGCTCAGTGAAAGATCCGTGAATGATACCGCTGCTCCCTGGCAGGCAGCGCCATGACTGAACAGTGCCGTAGGTTTGGGAAGGATGGTAAGGGTTTTAGTCTGCAGGTTGGTGCAGGAATCGGAGCTTTTTACTGTCAGGGTTACATTGAAAGTCCCCGACTGGGCATAGGTATGTGATACAGAGGCGGTAGCAGGGAAGTTGATTACCTGGGTGGTGCCATCACCAAAATCCCAGAACCAGCGCGTTACATATCCGGCGGCAGAAGTAGTAAGATCAGTAAACTGTACCAGCTGATCATCACAGGCAGGAGAAGAGAAGTCGAAGTTCACCAAGGGCAGCGGAACGATGATGATCGGGTGGCTGCGCTGGTTCTCACATCCTGCCGTATCGGTAACGGTGAGCGTAACGGTATAGGTCCCGGCAAAGGTATACACATGGCTGGGAGACTGCAAAGTACTGCTGCCTCCATCCCCAAAGCTCCAGTACCAGCTGGCAATGGTGGGGATCGCCATGCCTGCAGGACTGAACTGTGCAGGATTATCCTGGCAGGCGCTCTGGAAGCTGAAGTCGGTAACAGGCAAAGGCTTGATGGTTACAGGGTAGCTGATCGTATCGGAGCAGCCATTAGCCGTTAGGGTGACAAGTTCAACCGTATAAGTACCTGGGGTAGCATAGGTATGATTGGGATGCTGTTCGCGGCTGGTGTTATTCACTCCTGAGGGTGGATCCCCAAAATTCCAGTACCAGGCTGTCAGGCTTTGGCTTCCGGAAGTAGAGGTAAGATCCGTAAAATGAACAGGGCTGTCCTTGCATTGGCCCGAGCTCATAAAGTCGGCCGTTGGGGAA
This sequence comes from Bacteroidales bacterium, assembly GCA_016707785.1. NCBI lineage: Bacteria > Pseudomonadati > Bacteroidota > Bacteroidia > Bacteroidales > Bacteroidales bacterium. The sequence continues at coordinate 23,262 of JADJGZ010000059.1, forward strand.
CCAAACACATTCACCAGACGGGAGAAGCTATGGGTACAGCCCTCGGAGTTGGTAACGGTAAGGGTTACATTGAAGGTGCCTGTTACGGCATAGATATGGCTTACATCGGGGATCGCAGGGAAAAGGATGGTCTGAACAGGGCTCCCATCGCCAAAGTCCCAGCTCCAGCTGGTCAGGTAGCCCGATTCTGTGGTACTCTGATTATTGAAGCTGATGGTTTGTCCCTGGCAGTTATCGGTAGCAGAGCTGAACAATGCCGTTGGCGGTGGGGTAACAATCAGGGTGTGGGAACGGGATCCTTCGCAGCCTGCGGTATCGGTAATGGTAAGGATTACCGTATAGGTGCCTGCTGCAATATAGGTGTATTGGGTGTTGCGGGTATTGCTCGTGGAGCCATCGCCAAAATCCCAGTGGTAGGTAGCCGTAGCATTCAGGTTGATCAAGGTACTGTCAGCCCAGAACAAGGTGGGGGTGCCCAGGCAGCCGGTGGTACTAGTAAAATCAGCCAGTGGAGCACCTTTTACATTCACCTGCCGAATGATAGTGTCGCTGCAGCCATTAAAATTCTGTACAATCAGGGTCACATTATACAATCCTGCTGTGGTATATAAATGAGTAGGGTCTTCCAGGGTGCTGGTGTTCAAAGATCCAGATGCAGGATCTCCAAAATCCCAGCTCCAGCTGGTAACGGCTCCGCCTCCATTGGCATTGCTGGCATCGGTGAAGTAAGCCTGTTCATCCTGGCAGTTGCTCCAGAAGTCAAAATCAGCAAGGGGACGGCGGGTGACAGTGATAGTGGTGCTGTAAATATCCGTGCAGTTGCGGCTATTGGTGATATACAGGTCACTGGATAAGTGCCGTCACCGGCATACTGATGCATGGTATTGGAGGTATTGGGGAAATCAATGGTATCATTAGGTGTTCCATCGCCATAACTCCATACCCACTGACTGATATAGCCCTGTCCGACTGGGTTGTTACTCAGGTCTATAAAGAAACTGGGGTCACCCAGGCAGTTGGGGGTATTATATGAAAAGAAAGCTGTGGGATGCGGTCGCACTTCTACCGGGTGGCTGATACTATAGTTGCAGTTGTTGGTATCTTCAACACTAAGGGTTACCAGGTAGGTTCCATAAGTTGGATATATATGATATGGGTTGGTCGGGGCATTAAACGTTGCGAAAGTGCCATCACCAAAGTCCCAGTGCCATTGACTTGTATTCTGGATAAAATTCCCCGAAATTGTGAAAAATGTTGTATCAGAATTACAAACCGTATTCGTGGTAAAATCAGTTACCGGGATAGGGTTCATGATTACAGTAACCGTATCATTCATCATTTTCTGACAATTTCCCACCGGGTTTGTTCCCAGTATGGAATATTGACCGGGAGTATTTTTGATTCCGAAAGAAAGAGGTGATCCGGTCCCAGGGAGTATTGTCCCTTCAGGAAGTCCATTAAACAGAAGCTCATAAGTCATGCCCACCTGTGAACCACTCAATCCAAGCGTAACTCCGGCAGTCCCTTCACAGAAAACGCCAGAATTGCTTGCAGTTGTTGTAAAAGGATCCGGGAGAGGAATTACTGTTATCGATACAAGTCCATGAATGGAATCAGCAGGAGTTGTACAGTTGACATCATTTGAAGCAGAAATCCAATAACTTGAAGTAACGGGAGGAGTAACATTAAAAACATAAGGAGTGGTCATAATGTTATTGACTGTAACCGGAGTCACACCATTTGTGTAGGTGACTGACCATGGTGGTGTTCCAGTCAGGTCAATGGTTACAGGAGTAGCGGTTGCTTCACAAATGCTTGTGGTTCCACTGATAGTTGCACTTGGGTCTTCATGAACAGTAAGCCACATAAAATCGCCTCCTGTCAGACTTTGGCATCCCTGAACCTGAAGTGTCAGGACAACAGTTTGACCTACATCATTGGGGCCTGGTGTATAAATCGGGTTGAAAATATTGGTATTGCTGAATGACCCGTCACCGGAGGTTGTCCAGGTCATTGATGATTGGTATTGACCAGTAGCATTCACCTGGTAAGGTCTCTGATCACAAATCTCATCATCAGGTCCTGCATTGCTTTCAGGAGTCGGATCAATTTTTAGTTCAATCTGATCATTAACAAAGACACCGCTGCAACTGCCATTTCCCTGAAGTGTCAATGTAAAGATGATGGATCGGTTCTGCGTACTTAAATCAACAGGACCGGCAAAATAAACAGGGTTCATAATATTGGCATTGCTGAGGAAACCATCGCCTCCTGCAAAACTCCATTGGATATTAGCACCATTATAATTATTTCCAAGTCCATTCAGCTGAAATTGCGTTACATTACTGCAGATATAATCATCCGGCCCGGCTAAAACAATCGGGTATGGGGCAACAGCCCAGATTACATCATCCGTTACTGTTTGTGATGCGCAGCTTAATCTGCCCTGTGCCCATAAGGTAAGGGTCACGGTCCCATTGTTGTAATCAATGTTACCCGGCATATAGGTAGGTGCAATTGTAAGTGGATTTGTCAGGATTCCATCACCTGATGTGAACCATTGAATGCTGGAATAGAAAGCGGCTGAGGTACCTGTTAGTTGCACCGGGCCGGTTATACAGTAGGAAGCATCAGGTCCCGCATTGATAGCTGGCATGGGATCGATGGTCAAAACCAACTGATCGACTGAATTGACTGCTGCACAACTGTTAACTCCCGCACCTGTCAGGGTAAGGGTAACTGTTCCGGCTGCAATGTCAGATGGACCGGGAACATAAGTTGAAACTAAAGAACCCGGATTAGTGAAAGTTCCATCACCAGAACTGGTCCAGTTTGTAATGCCGCAAAATTGTTGAGTTCCTGAGACATTATAGGTGTTTGCAGCACAAATTGTTGCATCAGAACCTGCCGTAACAAATGGTAATGGAGTAATATTCAATACCATTGCATCAACTGAGGATTCTGCAGAACACGAATTGGTGCCGGTGACTGTCATTGTTAGTGTAACAACTCCTGTTTCACCGGGGCCAGGCACATAGGTAGGGCTAAGTGTTGTGGCATTGAGCAGATTGCCTGTACCTGAACGGGTCCAGCTGATATTGTTGTAATTTGTTGCACTGGAGCCGCTAACAGTGAAATTGAAGCCTTCACAGGTTGCACCATCCGGACCAGCATTGGCCAATGGTAACGGATGGATGGTAAGTTGCATATTATCCGAGGCATCGGCACATGGAATATTTGCGATGCCATTCAATATCAATGTAATGGTTCCACTCTCTCCGGCACCTGGCGTGTAAGTTGGGGCCAGAGTATTAATATTGCTTAGAAGTCCTGCTCCATTGTGTGTCCAGTTGATGCTGTTAAAGTATTGAGCAGTTGCGCCGGAAACAGTATAAGAGGTATTTTGACATACTTGTCCATTGCTTCCTGCATTTACAACGACCTGCCTGGTAATCGTCAAAATCATGCTCGAAACAGCATTGGTGCAAGCGGAAAATGCATTGGATGTAAGGGTGAGTGTAACACTTCCGGATGCAATATCAGCAAGGCTTGGAGTATAAATAGGATTCTGGATGGTAGAATTTGAAAAAAGTCCGGATCCGGAAGTTATCCATACCAGGTTTGCATATCCTGATGCAGTGGCTGAACTCAGACTATAAGTACTTCCTTCACAGATGGTAGCATTAGGCCCGGCATTTGCCAACGCAGCTTCATTTATTGTCAGCTGTATCTGGTCCTGAACATTTGTACATGGATTATTGGCAATTCCTTGCAAGGTGAGTATTATTGTACCTGTTTCTCCAACTCCTGGCGTATAAACAGGATTTAATGTAGTTTGAGGCGCTTAATGTTCCACTTCCTGTATGGGTCCATAGCAGGGACTGCTGGAACTGAGCAGTAGCGGTTGTTGGTGAAAAAGTAGATGTTTGGCAAATAGTGGCATCTGCACCGGCATTTACCAATACTTGTCGGGTAATACTAAGTGTCATTGAAGAGGTAGCATCAGTACATCCGGTATTTGCCACTGCTTTTATAGTCAAAACTACAGTTCCGGCAGTAATATCAGATAAACCCGGAGTATAGACCGGATTAAGTATCCCTGTATTATTAAAGGAACCGGAGCCGGAAGTTGTCCATAAAATCCCTGTATTCCCGGAAACAGAAGTGCCTGCAGGAGTAAAAGTACTTCCTTCACAAATAATGTTATTAGGTCCGGCTGACGCCTGGGCTGATTGGTTAATGGTGAGATTAAGAACATCATTTACATCTGCACAGGGGATATTGGCATATCCTGTTAGTGTAAGTTGTATTGTGCCGGTTTCTCCCACTCCCGGAGTGTAGGTAGGTGTCAATGAACTTGCACCCGTCAATGTACCAGCTCCATTATGAGTCCAGAGCAAGCTTCCCTGGAACTGTGCAGAAGCTGTTGAAGGAGTAAAGGTGGACGTCTGACAAATGGTTGCATCAGCACCGGCATTTACAACAACTTGCCTGGTAATATTAAGGGTCATCTGGTCCACATCATCTGTGCACGAGGTAAAAGCCTGGGAAGTAAGTATCAGATTAACTGATCCTGCAGCAATATCAGCAATACTTGGAGTGTAAACAGGGTGTAGAATTGTTGCATCGTTAAATGTGCCTGTACCGGAACTTGACCATAATAGTCCAACAAATCCTGAAGCAACAGAGCCTGCAAGCGTGAACGTGGATCCTTCGCAGATGGTGGCATCCGCTCCGGCATTCGAAAAAGCAGCCTCATTGATGGTAAGGTCCATTACATCATCTACATCGGT